>NZ_BMOE01000005.1 GCF_014646915.1 Deinococcus aquiradiocola
CAGGTGCTGGCGAAGCCCGGGAGCATCAAGCCGCACACGAAGTTCGAGGCGAGCGTGTACATCCTGTCGAAGGAAGAGGGTGGGCGTCACAGCGCGTTCTTCGGCGGGTACCGTCCTCAGTTCTACTTCCGGACGACGGACGTGACGGGCGTGGTGGAACTTCCGGAGGGCGTGGAGATGGTGATGCCCGGGGACAACATCACGTTCACGGTGGAACTGATCAAGCCCGTGGCGATGGAGGAGGGCCTGCGCTTCGCGATCCGCGAGGGCGGCCGGACCGTCGGCGCCGGCGTCGTCGCCAAGGTCACGGTCTAAACGACAGCTGTTCAGGAAGGGGGAGCGGCCACGGCCGCTCCCCCTTCTTCGTTCTGCCCGAACCGTCGTCACAGGGGCGCGAAGGGTGAGGACTGGCGGGCACTGAAGAGCCGCTCGTGGTACTGGCTGGCCTGACTGTCGGTCATGCCGCTCACGAAGTCGCACACGAGCCGGGCGCGTTCCGCCTCGCTTGCCGCGAGGTGCAGCTGCCTGCGCGTGTCGTCGGGCAGGATCGCGGCGCGGATGTCGTCGAGGTCGTGGCTGGCGGCGTCCATCAGCACGCCGAACAGGTCCGTGACGATCCGGACGGCCTGCCGGGCGTACACGCCGGTCCGCTGATCGCGCAGGATCAGTTCCTGCGTGATGCCTTTCAGCACGGCGCACTCCAGTTGCAGGGCGGACGGGGCGAGGAGCGTGAACGCGAAGGCGCTGCCGGGATCGTGGTGTGGGGCGGGCTTGATGCGGGTGGCGGTCACGAAGTGCCGCACGTAACCGCCCATCACTTCGCGCACGCGGGCCGTGCCGGGCGTGAGGCTGTACCCGTCGTCGAGGCGGCGCGTCAGGTCGCCGAGGACGGCCTGCACGGTCGCCTCGTCGAGGCTGCTTGCGCCGGGCAGGTGGGCGGCGCTGCGGCGCACGCGCTGCGTGACGCGCCACACGACTTCCGGCGTCACGAGCGAGCGGTGGTTCAGCAGCCGTGCCGACAGGCCGTCCTCCAGGTCGTGCAGGCTGTACGCGATGTCGTCTGCCCAGTCCATCACCTGGCAGATGATGCTGCGCGGGGGCGGGGTGTCGTTGACGGGTGTCCGGTCGGGCGTGCCCGGCTGGCCGTACAGCCAGCCCGCGTCGTCGTGGGCGTCGTCGGCGTACAGGGCGGGGTGGCCGTCCTTGCCGCCGGGGTACTTCAGGATGCCCTGCAGGGTGGCGCGCGTGACGTTCACGCCGGGGTGGCGGGTGGTGAGCGGTTCGAGGCGCGTCAGGATCCGGTACGTCTGCGCGTTGCCTTCGAAGCCCACGCCGAGCTCGGCGGCGTAGGGGGCCATGCAGGTGTTCAGGGCCTCCTCGCCGTTGTGCCCGAAGGGCGGGTGGCCGAGGTCGTGCGCGAGCGCGGCCGCCTCGGCGAGACTGCCGGGCAGGCCGTGGTTGCTGGCGATGGCGCGCGCGATCTGCGCGACCTCCATGGCGTGCGTGACGCGCGTGCGCAGGTACCCGCTCCACCCGGCCGCGAAGATCTGACTCTTGCCCTGCAGCCTGCGGAACGCGCCGCTGTGGATGATGCGCGCCCGGTCGCGTTCGTAAGGGTCGCGCAGGTCCCCTTCCGCGCCGCTGCTCTCGCTGGGGTACCGCCGGGCCGTGTGCAGGGGAGAGAACCAGTCGAAGGGAACGGCGCCTGTCATGGCAGCCAGGGTAGCAGCGGCGCGGAGGGACCGGTACGCTGGCGTCATGGCGAAAAGGATGCGGAACCTCAGCCCGAACCTCCAGGCGTTCATCGCCGCGCAGCCGATCTTCTTCGTGGGGACGGCCGCAGCGGACGGTCACGTCAACGTGTCGCCCAAGGGCATGGACAGCCTGCGGGTGCTGGGGCCGGACCGGGTGGCGTGGCTCAACGTGACCGGCAGCGGCAACGAGACGGCCGCGCACCTGCTGCGCTCGCCGCGCATGACCCTGATGTTCTGCGCCTTCGAGGGACCGCCGCTGATCCTGCGGCTGTACGGCGAGGCCCGCACGGTACAGCCGGGAGCCCCCGACTGGAGTGACCTGCTCTCCCTCTTCTCGCCGCTGCCTGGGGCCAGGCAGGTGTACGTGCTGGAGGTGGAACTCGTGCAGACCTCCTGCGGCATGGCGGTGCCGCTCATGGAGCACGTGGCCGACCGCAGCGACCTGAACGACTGGGCCACGGCGAAAACACCGGCGGAACTGAGCGCCTACCGGCAGGGGAAGAACCGCGTCAGCCTGGACGGCTGGCCGACGGCCCTCCCCGAACCCTGAGCCGGTGGGCAGCCGGGGCGGCGCCGCGAGCGGCAGAAGGCCAGGGTCCTCCCGGCGCGCCGAAAGTTGACCGCAGTCACCACGACTGGCATACTGTACAAGTTGCCCGCCGGAAGGTGGGCTTTTCACCAGCCTTCACGGCGCGGCCGGGCCTACCCGGCGTGACCGCTGCGGGACTGGGAGTCCGGGGGGCCTGCTGTGCGTTGCAGCGGGCGTCTGGACGAAAGGAGAACTTATGGCGAAGGACGGCCCACGTATCATCGTGAAGATGGAAAGCACCGCTGGAACGGGCTTCTACTACACCACCACCAAGAACCGCCGCAACACCCAGGCCAAGCTGGAGCTGCGCAAGTACGACCCGGTGGCCAAGAAGCACGTCGCCTTCAAGGAAAAGAAGATCTGATCCTGCCGCTGGCGTGACCTTCGCGCTGGCCTGAGCGGACAGAACTTCACCAGAGAGGCAACCATGAACGGCTTAGTTCAGTACTTCAAAGACGCCCGCGCCGAGCTGGGACGCGTCACCTGGCCCACCCGGGAGCAGATTCTCGAAGGCACCCAGGCGGTGCTGGTCTTCGTGATCGCGCTGTCCGTGGTGGTCTACCTCTACGACCTCATCTTCGACCAGTTCGTCAAGGTGGTGCTGCCGTGAGCATCGAATGGTACGCGGTGCACACCTACGTCGGCCAGGAGAAGATGGTCGAGAAGAACCTCAAGGAGCGCGCCTCCAAGATGGGCATGTGGTACACCAAGATCTATCAGGTGCTGCAGCCCAGCGAGACCGCCACCGAGCTTCAGGACGGCGGCAAGAAGGTCACGGTGGAGCGCCTGCTGTTCCCTGGGTACGTCTTCGTGCAGATGGACATCGAGGACGACGACGCGCCCGGCGAGCTGGGCGAGTCCTGGGAAGCCGTTCGCGGCACGCCCGGCGTGACCGGCTTCGTGGGCACCAGCACCCGCCCCGTCCCGCTCTCGCAGGACGAGGTGGACCGCCTGCTGCGCTCGGTGGGCGTCATGCAGGCCGCCGAGGTCGCTCCGGTCGCGCGCGTCAGCGTGAACTTCAAGGAAGGCGACCTCGTGCGCGTCACGGCCGGTCCCTTCGCGGACTTCAGCGGCGTGGTCAGCGAGGTCAACATCCCGCAGTCGAAGGTCAAGGTGCTCGTCAGCATCTTCGGCCGTGAGACGCCCGTCGAACTGGACTTCTCGCAGGTTCAGAAAGGCTGACGCCGCTCCGGGCCTCACGGTCCGGCACGTCCGCCTGAGCGGGCCGCGGGGCCGTTCGCGCCCCCTAGCCAAACGGCCCCACGGCCCCTACAATAGAAAAGTTGCCGCGTTCGCGGCGCTTAGCGACAGCACCCCGCCCACGCACGCTGTGCCCCGCACGCTGCGGGCAGGGGGAGCTAAGGAGGATCAATGAAGAAAGTCACTGGTATCGTGAAGCTGCAGCTTCCCGCAGGCAAGGCCACCCCGGCTCCCCCGGTCGGTCCGGCGCTCGGTCAGTACGGCGCGAACATCATGGAGTTCACCAAGGCGTTCAACGCCCTGACGGCCGACAAGGGTGACGCGATCATCCCGGTCGAGATCACCATATTCGCCGACCGCAGCTTCACCTTCATCACCAAGACCCCCCCCATGAGCTACCTGATCCGCAAGGCCAGTGGCATCGCCAAGGGCAGCCCGACCCCCCACAAGGCCAAGGTCGGCAGCCTGAACTGGGACCAGGTCCTGGAAATCGCCAAGACCAAGATGCCCGACCTCAACGCGGGCAGCCTGGAGGCCGCCGCGAACACGGTGGCCGGAACTGCCCGCAGCATGGGCGTCACCGTCACCGGAGGGCCCCAGTAATGGCTAAGCACGGCAAGCGCTACACCGCCCTGGTCGGCAAGGTCGACCGCAACAAGATGTACACCATCGATGAGGCCGCGGCCCTCGTGAAGGACATCGCCACCGCCAAGTTCGACGAGACCGTCGAAGTGCACTTCCGCCTCGGCATCGACCCCCGCAAGAGCGACCAGAACGTTCGCGGGACCGTCGCGCTGCCTCACGGCACCGGCCGCACCGTGCGCGTCGCCGTGATCGCCAAGGGCGAGAAGCTGCAGGAAGCCGAAGGGGCCGGCGCTGACGTGTACGGCGCCGAGGAACTCATCGACCGCATCGCGGGCGGCTTCATGGACTTCGACACCGTCGTCGCCACGCCCGACATGATGGCGCAGGTCGGCCAGAAGCTCGCGCGTCTCCTCGGGCCGCGCGGCCTGCTCCCCAACCCCAAGAGCGGCACCGTCGGTCTGGACGTCGCGGGCATCGTGAAGGGCCTCAAGGCCGGACGCATCGAGTTCCGCAACGACAAGACCGGTGTGGTCCACGCGCCCATCGGCAAGGCCTCCTTCGACCCGGCGAACCTCTCCGCGAACTACCAGGCGCTCATCACGGCCCTCGAAGCCGCGAAGCCCGGCAGTGCCAAGGGCGTCTACCTCAGGAGCGCCTTCCTGACGAGCACCATGGGGCCGAGCATTCCCCTGACGCTCGCCACCACGGCCTGATCCACCGTCCGGGCCTCCGGGTCCGGACCTGCCCCACGGCACCCCGGTGCGCTTGTGCACCTTTTCAATCGGCGAGTAGTTCGGCAACGAAGACAGCGGGAACCTCACGGTTTAAACCACCCATCCCGCCGAGCTGTCCAGCCTGAGCGCACTGAGTACCCACTCTGCACTGACTGTTTGGACAATCCATCAAGGAGGTTCACCTCATGGCGAACCCGCGTAACAAAACCACCCTGGCTGCGCTCGACAAGGGCCTGGAGAATATCGAGACGTTCTTCGTCGTCGATTACCAGGGCCTGACGGCCGGTCAGCTCAGCGCGCTGCGCAAGCAGATCCGCGAGAAGGGCGGCCAGCTCATCGTGGCCAAGAACACCCTGATCCGGCGCGCGCTGGGCGAGGGCCGCGACTTCAGCGACGCCCTCAAGGGACCGAGCGCCCTCGTGGTGGCCCAGGGCGACCTGGCCGCCGTGGCGAAGGTCCTCTCGGACGCCGCCAAGGCCAACGACAAGGGCATCCCGGCCATGAAGGCCGGCTACGTCGAAGGCAAGCGCGTCGACCTGAGCGTCGTCGAGCGCATCAGCAGCCTCGGGACCCGCGACCAGCTGTACGCCGAACTCGTCGGCGTGCTCGGCGCGCACCAGAGCAACTTCGTGGGCATCCTGGAAGCCTACAAGGCCAAGCTCGAAGAGACCGCCGCGGCCTGAACGGCGAGCGCTCACCACGCGTGAGCGGTCCCTTCACCTGAATTTCCCGAACCTCAATTCCGGACCCGCACGGGTTCACTGACAAGGAGTCCCACCATGGCTTTCAACAAAGAGCAGTTCCTCGAAGACCTCGCCACCATCAACCTCCTCGAACTGGCCGACCTGATCGACGCCATCAAGGAGAAGTTCAACGTCACGGCCGCCGTCGCCGTCGCCGGCCCCGCCGCTGCGGGCGCTGCCGCCGTTGAAGAGAAGACCGAGTTCGACGTCGTCCTCGTCGACGCGGGCGCCAGCAAGATCAACGTCATCAAGGAGCTCCGCGCCATCACCGGCCTGGGCCTCAAGGAAGCGAAGGACCTGTCCGAGAAGGGCGGCGCCATCAAGGAAGGCGTCAGCAAGGACGAGGCCGAGAAGGTCAAGGCCCAGCTGGAAGCCGCTGGCGCCAAGGTCGAACTGAAGTAATCCTGACGGCGTGACCCGTTCACGCCTCAGAAGTTCAGTACCGGGAGTGCAACCCCCCGACGCCCACGAGGTGTCGGGGGGTTCCTGTTGCCGCGCCTGGAAGCTGCGCCTGCGTGTGCCCGGTCGCTCTTCACGTGGCCTTGACAGAACGCGGGCTGACCATCATACTTGGGAATGGTCAGCCAAGATGGGCTGGCGTGGAACAGCCAGCGTTGAGACGAGTTTTTCTTTGATCTGGAGTGTAACACATTCTGCTTGACCGCCCCACAACCTGACGTGCAGTTCATGGAAGCAGAGGCCACCGCCCTGGTTCCACCTTCGTCTTGTTCGCGACTGGCCATGATGGGCCCGGAAGCCAATCTGGACGCTGGAATACCCCGGGGAAGCCGCCGCCAGGCCGCCCGACCCCCACAGCAAGTAGAGCAGCAGAACAAGAGAGGTGTGCATGAAACCACGTATCGAACGCTTCGGAGAGATCGCCGAAGTTATCCCGCTTCCTGACCTGACCGAGATTCAGGTCACGTCCTTCGACACCTTCCTGCAGGAAGGCACGCCCATCGACCGCCGCGACAACGCGGGCCTCGAAAGCGCCTTCCGCGAGATCTTCCCGATCGACGAGACCGAGAAGGGCCGCAGCACCGGCCTCGTGCTCGACTACCTCGAGTACCGCCTCGGCGAGCCCGAATACACCCCCGAAGAGTGCCGCGAGAAGGACCTCACCTACGACGCGCCCCTCTACGCCAAACTGCAGCTGATCCACAAGGACAGCGGCCTGATCAAGGAAGACCAGGTGTTCCTGGGCGACCTGCCGCTCATGACCAAGGACGGCAGCTTCGTCATCAACGGCGCGGACCGCGTGGTCATCTCCCAGATCCACCGCAGCCCCGGCGTGTACTTCACGAGCAGCTACAAGGGCGTGCGCAAGATGTACACGGCCGCCATCATCCCCATGCCCAAGCGCGGCCCGTGGATCGAGCTGGAACTGAACTCCGGCGTGCTGGAAATGAAGGTCAACAAGCGCAAGTTCCCGGTCAGCATGCTGCTGCGCGTCCTCGGCTACGACGACGCGAGCATCCGCGCGCTCCTCACCGAGTTCGACACCGAGACGGAACTCCCCGAGGACAAGACCGCAGGCATGGGACCCGACGAGGCCCTGCTGCGCCTCTTCACGGTCCTGCGTCCCGGCGACCCGCCCAAGCGCGACAAGGCCATCCAGTACCTCTTCGGTCTGCTCGCCGACCCCAAACGCTACGACCTCGGTGAACCCGGCCGCTTCAAGATGAACACGAAGCTCGGCACGACCCGCCAGGACCGCACCCTGCTGACCTTCCAGGACGGCAAGTTCGCGGACGCGGGCCTGATCGACACCATCCGCTACCTGCTCGCGCTCATCCAGGGCCTCGACACCCTGAACGTGCAGAACGTGGACGAGGACGGCGTCATCACCGACACCTCCGTCCCCGTCGCGGAAGACGACATCGACCACCTCGGCAACCGCCGCGTGCGCACCGTGGGCGAACTGCTCGCCGACCAGCTGCGCGTGGGCCTGGGCCGCATGGCGCGCGGTGTCCGTGAACGCATGCTGCTCGGCAACCCCGACGCCGCCACCCCCACCAAGCTCGTGAACAACCGCCCCATCGTGGCGGCCATGCGCGAATTCTTCGGGCGCAGCCAGCTCTCGCAGTTCAAGGACCAGACCAACCCCCTCTCGGACCTGCGCCACAAGCGCCGCATCTCCGCGCTCGGGCCGGGCGGTCTGACCCGCGAACGCGCCGGCTTCGACGTGCGCGACGTGCACCGCACGCACTACGGCCGCATCTGCCCGATCGAGACGCCCGAAGGCGCCAACATCGGCCTGATCAGCAGTCTGTCCAGCTACGCCAAGGTCAACCCGCTCGGCTTCATCATGGCGCCCTACCGCCGGGTCGAGGGCGGCAAGGTCAGCGACGACGTCGTGTACATGACGGCCGACATCGAGGACCGCTACGCGATCGCGCAGGCGAACAGCCTCCTGAACGACGACGGCACCTTCGCCGACGAACGCGTCCTCGCCCGCCGCAAGGGCGACCCGACCTACCACGAGCCCACCGACGTGGACTACATGGACGTCTCGCCCAAGCAGATCGTCTCGATCAACACCTCCCTGATCCCCTTCCTGGAGCACGACGACGCCAACCGCGCCCTCATGGGATCCAACATGCAGTCGCAGGCCGTGCCGCTCGTGCGCGCCGAGAGCCCCGCCGTGGGCACCGGCGTCGAGGAGCGCGTCATCACCGACTCCGGCACCAGCGTCGTCAGCGACGTCACGGGCCGCGTCAGCTACGTGGACGCCCGCGCCATCCAGATCACCCTCACCGAGGACGCGCCGCACGCCGGCATGGTGACCGGCAACGTCCGCACCTTCGACCTCGTGCGCTTCACGCGCAGCAACCAGGGCACCAACCTCGACCAGCACCCCATCGTGGAGTACGGCGAGGAAGTCAAGCGCGGCCAGGTCATCGCGGACGGCCCCGCCAGCGACCTCGGACGCCTCGCGCTCGGCCAGAACATCACCATCGCGATCATGCCCTTCGACGGCTTCAACTTCGAGGACGCGATCTGCATCAGCGACGGCCTGATCCGCAAGGACTTCTACACCAGCATCCACATCGAGAAAGACGAGGTGGAGGCCCGCGATACCAAACTCGGACCGGAGAAGATCACCCGCGACATCCCCGGCCTCTCGGAAGCCGCCCTGCGCGACCTCGACGAGGACGGCATCATCCGCGTCGGCGCGGAAGTCAAACCCGGCGACATCCTCGTCGGCAAGACCAGCTTCAAGGGCGAGAGCGAACCCACTCCCGAAGAGCGGTTGCTGCGCAGCATCTTCGGTGAGAAGGCCCGCGAAGTGAAGGACACCTCGCTGCGCGTGCAGTCCGGTCAGGGCGGCATCGTCGTCAAGACCGTGCGCTTCCGCCGCGGCGACGAGGGCGTGGACCTCAAGCCCGGCGTGCGCGAGATGGTGCGCGTGTACGTCGCCCAGAAACGCCAGATGCAGGTGGGCGACAAGGTCGCGAACCGCCACGGCAATAAGGGCGTCGTCTCCAAGATCCTCCCGCCCGAAGACATGCCCTACCTGGAAGACGGCACCCCCGTCGACCTCGTGTTCAACCCGCTCGGCGTCCCGTCCCGCATGAACCTCGGCCAGATCCTCGAAACGCACCTCGGTGAAGTGGCCCGCCTGACCGGCCAGAAGTTCGTGACCCCGGTCTTCGACTCCGTCACCGAGGCGACCATCAAGGAAATGCTCGAAGTCGCCGCCGCCGAACGCCTCCAGGCGCGCAAGGACGACGGCTACGAGATCGACAAGCGCGAACAGGAAGTGCTGGAACGCGCAGGCAAGACCGGCGTCGTCGCCGACCCCAAGGGCGACTACGAGACCGCCCAGATGAGCCTCGCCCGCACCGGCAAGAGCATCCTGTACGACGGACGCAGCGGCGAACCCATCAGCGGCCCCGTCGTGGTCGGCACCATGTACGTCATGAAGCTGTACCACATGGTGGAAGACAAGCTGCACGCCCGCAGCACCGGCCCGTACAGCCTCATCACCCAGCAGCCGCTCGGTGGTAAGGCGCAGTTCGGCGGACAGCGCTTCGGCGAGATGGAAGTGTGGGCGCTCGAAGCGTACGGCGCCGCGCACGTCCTGCAGGAAATGCTGACCATCAAGTCCGACGACATCGACGGCCGCGACGCCGCCTACCAGGGCATCGTCAAGGGCGACGAGGTGGCCGCCAGCACCATCCCCGAGTCCTTCAAGGTGCTCGTCAAGGAACTCCACTCGCTGGGCCTGGACGTGGAAGTGCTCGACCAGGGCGACAAGGCCGTGGACATCTTCGAAGGCATGATGCCCAAGCGCTGACCCCGGCACGCGGGCGACGCCTCCCGGCGCCGCCCCACCCCGGTCTGAACTGATTTTTCGCCTCCCACCAAGGAGTAACCGCTTTGAAAGATTTCGCCAAAGTCCGTATCGCCATCGCCAGCCCCGCCCGCATCCGCGAGTGGAGCTACGGTGAGGTCGAGAAGCCGGAAACCATCAACTACCGCACCCTGAAGCCCGAGCGCGAGGGCCTCTTCGACGAGCGCATCTTCGGGCCGACCAAGGACTACGAGTGCGCCTGCGGCAAGTACAAGCGCCAGCGCTACGAAGGCAAGGTCTGCGAACGCTGCGGCGTCGAAGTGACGAGCAGCAAGGTCCGCCGCTACCGCATGGGTCACATCGACCTCGCGACGCCCGCCGCGCACATCTGGTACGTCAAGGACACGCCCAGCAAGATCGGTACGCTCCTCGACCTGTCGGCCGCGCAGCTGGAGAAGGTGCTGTACTTCAGCAGCTTCCTCGTCACGCAGCCCCAGAACGCCCAGAAGGAAGGCCGCCCCCTCAAGCGCGGCGAACTGCTGAGCGACGAGGAGTACCGCGAACTCCGGTACGGCCGCCAGGAAACGTACGCCCTGACCGGCGGCGTGGACGCCAGCATCCGTGACGGCGAGTACGTCACGCGCGGCCAGAACCTCGGCGGGACCACCGTCAGCAAGATGGACGGCCTCGCGCAGTACCGCTTCCCGCGCCGCGCCGAACTCGCGTACCGCGAGGAGCGCAGCGCCACCCTGCCCGTCCCCAGCGAGATGCTGGTCGAGCAGGACAGCTTCCGCGCGGGCGACATCCTCGCCGAGCTGGAAGAGAACGTCAACATCGTCTCGCCCGACAGCGGCCTCGTCTTCATCCACGAACTCGGTGAGGACAGCGTCCTGATCGAGATCCGCGAGAACGAGGACAGCGCCGTCCTCAGCAACGTGTACGTCCCGCACGGCATGGAAGTCATGGTCGCGCCCGGCGAACGCGTCGAGACCGGCACCCTGCTCGCCCAGGCGGCCAGCGGCGCGCGCCTGCGCGTCAGCCGCAGCAGCAGCCTCTCGGCCGTGACCTTCCCCAAGAAGAAGGGCAGCGTCACCCTGACCGCCCACTGGGAACGCGTCGCCGAGTACCCCATCAACCCCACCATGCACGTCCTGGTCGGCGACGGCAGCGAGGTCCGCAAGGGCCAGCGCGTCGTGGGCGCCATCGACAAGGACGAGGAGATCGTCGCGGAAGCGGACGGTGTGCTCAGCCTGCACGCGCCCGCCAGCATCATCGTCAGCAAGGCCAAGGTCTACCCGTACCAGGACGAGCCGCTCGTCGTGAACGGCGACCGCGTCGAACCCGGTGACGAACTCGCCGACAGCGGTGCGCTCCGCAGCGAGATCTCCGGCCGCATCGAACTCGACCTCGTGCGCAAGCAGGTCCGCGTCATCGAGAGCTACGACTTCGAAGCGAAGATGGGCGCCGAGGCCATCAAGGAACTGCTCGACGAGCTCGACCTGAACTCGCTCGAAGCGGAACTGAACGAGCAGATGAAGGACTCCAGCCGCCACAAGCGCGCCAAGGCCCGCAAGCGCCTCGAAGTCACGCGCAGCTTCCTGCGCAGCGGCAACGAACCCAGCTGGATGATCCTGAACACCGTGCCGGTCATGCCGCCGGACCTGCGCCCCATGGTGCAGGTGGAAGGTGGCCGCTTCGCCACCAGCGACCTGAACGACCTGTACCGCCGCCTCATCAACCGCAACAACCGCCTCAAGAAGCTGATCGGTCAGGGCGCGCCCGACATGATCATCCGCAACGAGAAGCGCATGCTGCAGGAAGCCGTCGATGCCCTCATCGACAACGGCCGCCGCGGCAGCCCCGTCACCAACCCCGGCAGCGACCGCGCTCTGCGCTCGCTCACCGACCTGCTCGGCGGCAAGCAGGGACGCTTCCGTCAGAACCTGCTCGGCAAACGCGTGGACTACTCCGGCCGCTCGGTCATCGTGGTCGGCCCGCAGCTCAAGCTGCACCAGTGCGGTGTGCCCAAGCGCATGGCGCTCGAACTCTTCAAGCCCTTCCTGTTCAAGGTGCTCGAAGAGAAGGGCGAAGTCACGAACATCAAGCAGGCCCGCAAGATGCTCGAACGCTACCGCGACACCAAGGACAGCGTCTGGGACGCCCTCGAAGAGGTCATCGAGGACAAGGTCGTGCTGCTCAACCGCGCGCCCACCCTGCACCGCCTCGGCATTCAGGCCTTCGAGCCGATCCTCGTCGAAGGTCAGAGCATCCAGCTGCACCCGCTCGTCTGTGAAGCCTTCAACGCCGACTTCGACGGCGACCAGATGGCCATCCACGTCCCGCTGAGCGCGCAGGCGCAGGCCGAGGCGCGCATCCAGATGCTCGCCGCGCACAACCTGCTGTCCCCCGCCAACGGCGAGCCGAGCGTGAAGCCCAGCCGAGACATGATCCTCGGCATCTTCACCCTCACCCAGCTCAGGCGCGACAACCTCGGCGCGGGCACCGAGTACACCAGCGCCCAGGACGTCCTCGACGCGCAGGACGCCGGCCAGCTCACCCTCAACAGCCCCGTCATGCTGAACGGCGAGGAGACCAGCCCCGGCCGCCTCCGCTACACCTTCAGCAGCCCCGACGAAGCCATCCTCGCGGTCGAGCGCGCCACCATCGACTACCAGGACCACGTCCGCATCCGCCTGAACGGCACGGTGCACGAGACCTCCGCCGGACGCGTGCTGTTCCGCCGCCTCGTGATGGAGGCCCTGAACGAGGGCCAGCAGCACCTCGTGGACAGCCTCGTGAACCTTCAGACCGCCTACGAGAAGGACACCCTCAAGGACCTGATCATGGCCTGCTTCAAGCAGCTCGGCATCGAAGCGACCGCCAAGCTCCTCGACGCCCTGAAGGACAGCGGCTTCAAGCTCTCCACCACCTCCGGCATCACCATCGGCATCGACGACATCGTGATCCCGCCCGCCAAGGCCGGCATCCTTGCCGGTGCGGACCTGAAGCTCAAGGAGATCGAGCAGAGCTTCGATTTCGGCTTCATGACCGAAGAGGAACGCTACAAGCAGGTCGTGCAGCTCTGGAACGACACCACCGACAGCGTCAAGAACGAGGTCTTCAAGAACTTCGAGAAGAACTACCCCTTCAACCCGCTGTGGATCATGAGCCAGTCCGGCGCCCGTGGTAACCCCCAGCAGATCCGTCAGCTGGCCGGCATGCGCGGCCTGATGGCCCGACCCGACGGCAGCACCATCGAAGTGCCGATCAAGGCCTCGTTCCGCGAGGGCCTGACCGTGGCCGAGTACTTCATCAGCACGCACGGCGCACGTAAGGGCGGCGCCGACACCGCGCTCCGCACCGCCGACTCCGGCTACCTCACCCGTAAGCTGGTGGACGTGGCGCACGAAGTCGTCGTCCGCGACGTGGACTGCGGCACCACCGACTACAGCATCGTGCCGCTCGGCGCGACCGACGAACGCAACGGCGAGTGGCGCACCCGCAAGGCCAGCGAGATCGAGACCAGCATCTACGGCCGGACCCTGACGGCACCCGTCGAAGTGGACGGCCACGTCATCCCCGAAGACACCATGCTGAGCCTCGAAGACGTCAAGCTCATCACCAAGCACGCCAAGACGGTCGGCGAGGTCTTCGTGCGTACCCCCTTCACCTGCAAGGTCAAGGCGGGCGTCTGCCAGAAGTGCTACGGCTACGACCTCTCGCAGGCGAAGCCCGTCAGCATGGGCGAAGCGGTCGGCGTGGTCGCCGCGGAATCCATCGGCGAGCCCGGCACGCAGCTCACCATGCGCACCTTCCACACCGGCGGTGTGGCGGGCGGCAGCGGCGGCGACATCACCATGGGTCTGCCCCGTGTGATCGAACTGTTCGAGGCCCGCAAGCCCAAGACGCAGGCCGTCGTCGCCGACCGTGACGGCGTGGTCCGCATCGAGGAAGAGGAAGAGCGTTACCTCGTCAAGATCGAGGCGGACGACGACGCCTTCAGCAGCAAGACCGCCACCAAGGTCAGCAAGGCCCTGCGCATGATCGTGCGCGACGGCGACCGCGTCGAAGCGGGCCAGCCGCTCACGCGCGGCGCCGTCAACCCGCACGACCTGCTCACCTACAAGGACACCGAAGCCGCCCAGCACTACCTGGTGGAAGAAGTGCAGCGCGTGTACCGCAGCCAGGGCGTGAAGGTCCACGACAAGCACATCGAGGTCATCGTGCGTCAGATGCTCCGCTACGTGGAGATCACCGACGGCGGCGACACCGACATGCTCGAAGGCCAGACCCTGGAACGCTGGGACGTCGAGGAAGCCAACGAGGCCCTGCAGGAAGGCCAGACGCCCGCCAGCTGGAAGCCCGTGCTGCTCGGCATCACCAAGAGCAGCCTGACCACCAAGAGCTGGCTCTCGGCCGCGTCCTTCCAGCACACCACGCACGTCCTCACGGAAGCCAGCATGAAGGGCCAGGTGGACGAACTGATCGGCCTGAAGGAAAACGTCATCCTCGGCAAGCTCATCCCCGCCGGCACCGGCCTCATCTCGGTCCGTGCCATGCAGGTCGGCGACGAGCGCACCCTGGAGAAGTACGGCGACCTGACCGGCGACACCGTCCCGAACCTCCCCCGCACCGAAACCCCCCGCCCCGTCCAGCCCGGCGCGACCGACTGAGCTGAAGCGAACCCAAGCGAGCCCCCACCCGGAAACGGGTGGGGGTTTCGTCATGCCGCTCCCTGCGGCGCTCCCGGCAAATGCTCTACCCTGTCCGCATGACCGACTGGCGTCCTCCGCTTCCCTCCGAGTCGCCACCCCCCGCCCCGGCCCCGACGGAAGGACGGCCGCGCGCGCTCGACGGGAACCGGGCGGCCCTGCTGCTGCTGGTCACGCAGAACGTGGTGACCGGCCTGCTGGTGGCCGCTGCGAAACTGCCGCTGGGCCTGTCGCTGGGCCTGTCGTTCGTGGCCACGGCGCTGCTGGCCCTGATCTTCATGCGCCCGGCCCTGACGCGGCTGGTGCAGGACTCGCGCTGGAAGACCCCGCCCGCCATCTGGACGGCGCTGGGCGCGCTGACGCTGGGCGTGATCGCGTCGCGCGGCATGCTGGTGTTCGTGCAGAGCGTCTACCCGCAGGGCCTGAGCGACATCAACCAGTTCGGCACGACCGGCTGGGACCGCTTCGCGCTGCTGCTGGCGGGCGGCCTGCTGATCCCCCTCGCGGAGGAGGTGGCCTTCCGGGGCCTGCTGATGCGCGGCTACGAGCGGGCACGCGGTCCACTGTTCGCGGCCCTGACCAGCAGCCTGCTGTTCGGGCTGGCCCACGGCGTTCCAGCGCAGATCGCGGCGATCCTGCCGATCGCGTGGGTGCTGGCGCGCGCCGTGCAGCACAGCGGCAGCTTCTGGACCGGCGTGATCATGCATGCCTGCAACAACTTCTTCTCGCTGCTGCTGGCCCTGCTGCTGAGCGGCACCAGCCTGATGGACCGGGCGCAGGAACAGCTCAGGAACCTCAAGGCCATCCCGGTCCAGCTGGGACTCGCGGGCCTGCTGGTGGCCGGCGTGTGCATGTTCGTGGCGACCGCGTGGCTGCAGCCGCGCAACGACACGCCCGCCCCGGTGGGTGGGGCGGTGGTCAGCGGCAGTCTGGTGGTGCTGCTGGTCCTGATCGTGGTGGTGATCGCAGGTCCGTTCCTGCCGCTCGCCGGGTGGGTGGCGGGCGTCCGCGCCGCCCTGGGCGGCTGAGCGGGCGAGAGGTGCCTGGGCTGGCCGGACACGCTACCCTGAACGTCATGACCCTGCTCGAACTGATCCGACGTCCTCACGCGTTCTACGAGGCGCTCAAGACCCTGCCGCCCGTCCCCTGGCGGTACGCGTGGCTGCCCGCCCTGGCCGGGCTGGCGAGCGGCGTGAGCGGCGCGCTGCTGTCCCGCGCGGTGCTGGACTCGCAGGCCGTCACGCGCAGCGCGCTCCCGGTGGCGTTCCTGTGGGGCGTCACGATCTTCAGCAGCGTCTTCCTGTCGATGCTGACGTGGCTGGTGCTGTGGGGCATGGGGCACCTCGGCGCCGGGAAGGACGCCCGCAGCGGCGAGGTGTACGGCACGTCGTTCCTCGCGCCGCTGCTGTGGTCGGTGGTGCTGGCCGTCCTCGCGCTGCTGGTGCCGCCGCAGGTGAACGTCGCTGCGCCCAACCTGACGGGCCTGACGGGGCAGGCGTTCCTGACGGCCGTGCAGAAGTACACGGGCGCCGTGATGGCGCAGTACTCGCAGTCGCCGGTCGTGAAGTTCAGCAGCGTCATGGGGTACGCCATCTACCTCGTGCAGTTCTGGCTGGCGTTCATCGGCCTGCAGGTCATGACGGGCGACCGGCGCCTCGCGTGGCGCGGCGTGCTGTACCCCGGCGTGCTGTTCCTGGCGCTGGGCGTGGCGGCGATCCTGGTGAGCAGCGTGGCCGCCACCCTGCTCGGCGGGCTCGCCTGACGGCCTGAGCGCACGGCAGAGGGGGACCGGCGCACTTGCCCGGTCCCCCTCCTGCGTTGACGGTGCAGTCCGGACGGACGCCGTTTCACTCCACCCGTGCGCGCTCCAGGGCCGCGTTCAGGCCGTCCCGGAAGCCCTGGGCGGCCTGTACGGCGGCGCTCAGGTCCAGCCCGTCGGCGTACTGAATGCCCCGGCTGGCGCTGACCACGGCGCCCGTCCCGTCCGGCAGGAACGCTCCGGCGAGGTCGTCCGGGCGGGCGCCCTGCGCGCCCAGGCCCGGCAGCAGCAGGGGCGCGTGCGGCATCCGGCGGCGCCAGTCGGCCAGTTCCTGCGGGTGGGTCGCCCCGACCACCGCGCCCACGCTGCTCAGGCCCTTGCCTTCCTCTCGTCCCAGCCGGGTCAGTTCGTCTGCGACGCGTTCGCTGACGCCGCCGCCCTGCAGGTCGGCCTGTCCGGGGTTGCTGGTCTTGACGAGCACGAAGAGCGCCCCGCCGTTCTCGTGGGCCACGTCCACGAAGGGCTGCAGCGTCTCGAAGCCCAGGAAGGGGTTGACGGTCAGGGCGCTGCCCGCGTGCCGTCCCGCCAGCCACGCCTGCGCGTACGCGGCGGCGGTGCTGCCGATGTCGCCGCGCTTGGCGTCGAGGATCACGGGCAGGCCCAGGGCGCGGGCCGCCGCGCAGACCTCTTCCAGCAGCTCCATGCCCTGCAGGCCGAGCGCCTCGTAGAAGGCCAGCTGCGGCTTGACGCAGGCCACCAGTTCCGCGCAGCGGTGCAGCACCTCCAGGGTGTGCGTCCGCAGCTCGGTGTGGCTGCCGTAGGCGTCCTGGCGTGGGTCCAGGCCCAGGCACAGGCGGGTGTTCAGGGCCAGCGTGCGGGCCGTGAGGCGTTCGGTGAAGGTGGGCACAGTCATCCCCTCAGTGTACGGTCGCGGCCGGGCCGGGCCTTCAGCCTGCCTGCACGGCGGACTGTTCTGCGGCGAGCACGTCCCAGCGCAGCCGTCCGGCCCGCCACGCGAAGACCGCCATCTTGACGCATTCCTCGATCACACGTGCCAGGAACACGCCCGTCACGCCGAGCGGCGTGTAGAGGCCCAGCAGCACGGCGAGCGGCAGGCCCACCACGAACGCGCCGATCACGTCGCCCATGATGACGCCGCCCGTGTCGTTGCCGCTCGGGAGGATGCCCGCCCCGACGATCATGTTGCGGACCTTGACGACCTGAAAGGCCGCGTTGATGAGGATGCCGATGGCCGCGAGGTGCTGCACGTCCGCGCCTGCCCTGCCGAACAGCACGCCGAGCAGGAGGGCACTCAGCGCGAACAGCAGGCCGAAGGCCGCGCCCGTCTGCAGGCCCGTCCGCAGCAGGCGCTGTACCCACGACACGGCGCCCGGCGCGTCGCCTCGCCCGAGGGCGCGGCCCACCAGCGCCGTCGTGGCGCTCATGAGGCCCAGGCTGCCCACGATGAACACGCCCTCCAGGGTGTTCACGATCTGCGCGGCGGCGAGCGCCTCGTCGCCCAGCCGCTGGAAGACCACGTTGTACAGGAAGGTCCCGCCGCTCCACGCGAGTTCCGTGATGCCGAGCGGCACGGCCAGCACGAACAGCGGCCCCAGCACCGCGCGCCACTGCGCCGCGTGACGCGGCAGCGCCCACGTGGCGAGGCGTCCCCGGCTGTACAGCTGCGCGAGCAGGATCGCGGTCTTCAGGACGGCCGTGACGAGGGTCGCCCAGCCCGCACCGGCCACGCCCAGGCGCGGGAGTGGCCCCACACCGAACACGAGCGCGTACCCGAGCAGGGTGTTCAGCACGACCGTCACGAAGGTCGCGACCATCGGGCTGCGCGCGTGCCCGAGGGAACGCATCACGCCGCTCAGGACCGCGCCCAGCACGGCCGGGACGAGCGCCAGGGACGTGAGGCGCAGGTACGTGCTTCCGGCCGCCGCGACGCCGTCCGACGCGCCCGTGAGGTGCAGCAGCTGCGGCGCGAACAGCACGAGCGGCACGGACACGATGGCCGTCAGGACCGACGCGAGCAGCAGGGCCGCGCCGACCGAGGTGTTCATGTCGCTGCGGCGTCCCGCGCCGGACGCGCGCGCGACGAGGATGCTGACGCTCGACCCGAGCGCCCCGAGCGTCACGATCACGATGAAGGTCAGGCTGCTCGCGAAGCCCACCGCCGCGATGGCGGTCGCGCCGAGCGCGCCGACCACCACCTGGTTCACGAAGTTCAGGACGAGCATCAGCGTGAACTCCAGGCTGACGGGCACGGCGATCCGGGCGATCTCACGGCCGGGCGAGGGGGGCGGCGGGGTGGGCGTGCGGGCAGGGGAGACGGCAGACATACCCCCTGACTGTAACGGTTCAGAAAGCTTGAACCGTGACCGGCACGTCACGCTAGGCCAGAGTGCCTACCCGCCCGCCGCGCCTCACTTCTCCCAGGGCCACGCGCCGGGCGCGGCCGCCAGGCCCACCGCCGACGGCCCCGTGTGCACCGCCAGCACCGGGTTCACCTCCGTGAACGCCGACCACACCACCGGGTGACGGCCGCGCAGCAGTTCCAGCACCACCTGCGCGCTGTCCTGCACCTCGCCGTACAGCATCCCCACCCGCAGGGGCGTGCCCTCCCCGAAGCGCGCCGTCACCTGATTCGCCAGGGCCTCCAGCGCCCCCTTCCACGAGCGGGCGCGGCCCACGTTGGTGTACGCGCCTGTCGCGCGGTCCACCGTCACGACCGGCTTGAGGTTCAGCAGGCCGCCCAGCGTCGCCGCGACCCGCCCGATCCGCCCGCCGCGCTTCAGGTACTCCAGCGTCTCGATCGTGAAGTACAGTTCCGTCTGCTCCGCCACCAGCCGCATCCACTCCAGCGCCGTCTGCACGTCGTGCCCCGCCGCGCGCGCCGTCATGGCCGCATGCACCTGGAAGGCCTGCGCGGCACTCAGGGTCCGACTGTCGTGAATGGTCATCGGGTGCCCCGGCTCCAGTGCCCGCGCCTGCTCGGCCGCGTTGCGGCTCCCCGAAAGCCCGCTGGAGATCGTGACGGCCAGCAGCGGCCGCACGGCCCGCTCCATCAGTTCCGCGTACGCCTGCGGGGTCGGCTGCGACGTCGTCGGGTGCGGCGCGCCCGCCCGCAGCCGCCCGAAGAACGCGGCGCGGTCCAGCTGCGACGCGAGCAGCGACTCCGTCCCGAAGTTGATGGAGAACGGCGCGACCGGCACGGCGTTCAGCAGTTCACGGTAGGCGTCCAGCCCCCCGTCCGCGATCACGTCGAATTGAGGCTCAGCAGGTTGTGACATACGGAATTCTGACACACCCGCCCACCCGCGCGCCGGGACGCCCGCCCGCTCACCTCACGGCCCGCCCCGCTGCAGCTGGCGTCAGGACAGTTCGACGCCGTTCAGGGCCTCCAGCAGCCGCACCGCCTCGGTGTGGTCCACGTCGCTGCCGATCATCTGCTGCGCGGCCCGCAGCATCATGGCCGTCTGCGCGATGAGCGGCGCGCTGCCCTGCACCTCCTGCACGTTCTCCAGCGCGATCCCGGCGTCCTTCGCGAGCAGGCCCAGCTTGAACATCGGCGAGAACTGCCGCGTGAACACCTGCTGCGCCACCTTGTTCTGACTGGAGAAACTGCTGCCGCTGCTCGCGTTCAGCACCGTCAGCGCCGGGGCGAGATCCACGCCCTGCTTCTTCAGGGACGCCAGGCCCTCCGCGACCGACAGCAGATGCAGGCCCATCAGGACGTTGTTCACGGCCTTCACCGCGAACCCGCTCCCCACCGGACCCACCCGCAGGACCGTCCCGCCGAAACTGTCCAGCAGCGCCCGCACCCGCCCGAACACCGCCTCGTCGCCGCCCACCATCACGGCCAGCGTGCCCGCCCGCGCGCCCGCCGGGCCGCCCGACACGGGCGCGTCCACGAACGCCACCCCCACCTCCGCCAGCCGCGCCGCCTGCTCACGCGCCGCCGCCGGACGACCGCTGGTGCAGTCCACCCACACCGCGCCGCGCCGCAGGAACGGCAGCATCTGCCCGATGCACGCGTCCACCTCCGCGCTCGTCGGCAGGCAGCTGAAGATCACGTCCGCGCCCGCCGCGTCCTCCAGCGCCGCCGCCGTACTCCCGAACTCCGCCGCGTGCGCCTCCGCGCGGCTGAACGTCCGGTTCCACACGCGGGTCGGCACAGTGCGTGCCACGTGCGCCGCCATCGGCACCCCCATCGCCCCCAGACCCAGGAACGCGGCAGAAGCAGGCTGACTCGGGGCGGACTGTGCAGGACTCGTCATGACGGCCAGCCTAACGCACGCGCGCCGGGACAACCGGCGGGAACGGTACACTGCCCGCATGGCCCCCAGCAGCGAAGCCTTCTCCGGCCTGAGCGTCCTCTCGGCCATGATCACGCCCGCCGTCCTCATCAGCGCGTGCGGCGCCCTGATCCTCAGCACCAGCAACCGCCTGGGCCGCACCACCGACCGCGTCCGCACCATGACGCGCCGCTTCAAGGAACTCGTCAGCACCGAAGGCCAGCAGGAAGCGCTCGCCCGCGAGGAGAAACTGATGATCCTCGCGCAGCTCCCCAAACTCACGCGCCGCGTTCGCCTCATCCAGCGCAGCCTCACCGCCTTCTACGCCTCGGTCGGCCTGTTCGTCATGACGAGCGTCGTCACGGGCGGCAGCGCCCTGATCGGCGTGGACCTGCGCGTACTGCCCGTCGTGCTCGCCATTCTCGGCGCGGCCTTCCTGCTGTACGCCAGCCTGCAGCTCACGGTCGAAGCGCAGCTCAGCTACCAGACCACCCGCGAGGAAATGCGCTTCCTGGAAGGCCTCGGGCAGCACTACGTCGGCCTGCACACCCCCGACGACAACCCCTGACGCACCGGCACGGCACCCGCCAGGCAGAGACGGAAGCGGGCCGCGCCTCCATGGGGCGCGGCCCGCTCCTGCTGCGGCCGTTACTCGATGCTGCCGACCTTGTACTTGACCTGCTTGCCGTTGTCGAGGTTCACCACGAAGGTCTCGCCGGACCTGCGCCCGATGAGCTGCAGGCCGACGGGGCTGTCGTCGCTGATGCGCGGCAGGCTGCCGCCCAGCACGCCCGCCTCGGGTGCGCTCACGACCTGCACCTTCATGTCCTTCTTGGTGGTCTCGTTGGACAGGACCACCACGGACCCCAGGCCCACGCGGCCCTCGCTCGCGCGGCCCTCGATGAGCTGCGCGCGCAGCAGGGTGTCCTCGAGTTCGTCGATGCGCGCCTCGATGTTCATCTTCTCGCGCTTGGCGTCTTCCAGGCCGGTGTCCTCGGCGTCGGTGGAGGTCTCCATCTGTTCCTGCAGGACGCGCGTGGCTTCCTCCAGACGGACTTTTTCCGTGTCGAGGGTCGCCTGAAGCCGTTCAAAACCCTCACGGGTCAGTTTGATCTCTTTTGCCATGCCGCCTCCGTTGGGGGTTCTGCCTGACTGATCTCAGAAGCTAGGGGTACCAGAAATGAACGCAGGCATTCTGTCATAAAGGCGGGGGGGCGTCTACGACAAATTCCCGCTGCGTATAGGCAGTGCTTCACGCGGCCTGCGCGGCGGTGACGCGCCGCACGCGCGACGCGAAGAACAGCAGCAGCGCCGCGATCACGAACACCGTGCCCGGCACGCTCGCCGGACCGAAGCGCGGCAGCAGCACGCCCGTCACGGCGGGCAGCACCGCGCCGCCCACGCTGCCGAGCGTCAGCATGTACGGCGCGAGGTGCGCGGGTTGACGGCGCGTGAACCACGCGAGCTGCGTGGAGAAGATCGGCGCGATGCAGAAGCCCGCCACGATCAGGCCGAGCGGCGCCAACGTCAGGCCGCGCAGCATCAGCAGGCACCCCAGCATCGCGCCGGTCGCCGCGAAGGTCAGCACCTGCATGGGGCGCACCCGGTTTCCGAGCGCGGCGGACGCGAATCGCCCGGCCGTCAGGGCCAGCCAGTAGAAGCTCGTCTGCAGCGCCGCCTGACCCGACCCGAGCCGCGTGAGGTACGTGGTCGCCCAGTTGCCGAGGCCCGCCTCAATGCCCACGTACAGGAAGAAACAGCACCCGAACAGCGCCAGCGTCGGCAGGTGCGCCACGGCCGGGCGCGCGTCCGGAGCGGCGGGCACCGGCACGTCCGGCTCCGCCACTCCCGCCTGCCCCTCCGGGCGCGGCCACAGGAGCCGCACGCCGAGCGCCAGCGCGGCCGCCATGACCGCCATCAGCAGGAACGGCGGCCGGTGCGACGCCTGCCCCAGCAGCGTCACCAGGGTCGGGGACACCACCGACCCCACCCCGAACAGGCCGTTCACGAGGTTCGACGGTCCCGGCCCCAGCTCCGCGAACGCCATGTTGAAACCCGCCGACAGCATCCCGTACCCCAGCCCGCTCACCGCCGCGCCCGCCAGCACCAGCCCCCACGCGGGCGACAGCGCCACGCCCAGCAGGCCCGCCAGCAGCAGCAGCGCCGCCACCGTCAGCCCGGAACGCAGGCTCAGGCGCGTGAGAAGCGCGCCCAGCAGCAGCGTCCCCACCGCCGACCCCGCGAAATGCAGGCTGGCGATCAGGCCGACCGCGGTGGGCGACTGCAGGAACTCCCGGCCCAGGTTCGGGTAAGCCGGACCGTAACCCGCCTGCACCAGACCGAACAGCAGGAACGACAGGAACCCCAGGGCATACAGGATCAACCGGGGACGCGTCACGGGGAGGAGGCTAGCATGCCCTCCGCACGGCCGTCCCGTCACTCCTGCACAGGCGCCGCGGCGCGCGCGTGATCAGAGGGTGCAGCGCACGTCCTGACCGAAGTACTTCAGGCTGAGCTTCCGGTACGTGCCGTCCGTCATGAGGGACTTCAGGGCCTGATCGACGCCCGCGATGACTTCCTTGTTGTCGTTCTGCGTGACGACCAGATCGATGTCCTGCGACCACAGCAGCGGCCCCACCTGAATGCGGTTCCCGCCGGTCTTCATCAGCATACGCAGCGCGTCGTAGCGGTCCGTGACGAGCGCGTCGATGTTGCCGGACAGGAACCCCACGAGCGCCTGCGTGTCGTCCGCGAACACGCTGATCTTCTTGTCGAACGGCAGGTTCCGCACATAGTAGTAGTACGCGCTGCCCGTCACGACCGCCACGCGTTTCCCTTTCAGGTCCTCCTCGTGCAGCGGACCGCCGGGCCGTGACAGGATCACGCCGCCGTCGCAGGCGAGCGGCCGACTGAGATTCACGCCGCCCAGCGGGCGCGGCAGCTGCGTGTCCACGACCGCGTCGAACTTCCCGGCCTGCAGGCCCTGCACGAGCGCGGCAGGCGTCGCCACGCGCGTCCACGAGGTGCGGTTCACCTTCAGCTGAAGGGCGATCAGGCCGAGCAGGTCGGTCACGAAGCCGCGCACGTCGCCCGGCTCTCCGGACAGCAGCGGTTCCTTCGGCGTGGCGAACCCGAAACGGAACGTGCCCGACGACTGCAGGCTGCCCAGATCGGCGGCCTGCGTGCACGGACCGGCCGTCAGTGCGGCGAGCAGCGCCGCGCAGGCCAGGGAGCGCACGCGGTGTGAAGACGGACGTGCAGGCAGAAAGGAGCGGGGGTGGGCCATCGGGAGATCCTCCAGGGGGGCGGCAGGTGCGGCGCGGGCAGGGTGGACGGGGGAGGGCGGCAGGCACGGCGTGACGGCAGGCCGGACGGGTCACGCCCACCCTCACCTTCACAGCCATGTCGATGAGGGGATTCTAAAGACCGGCCTCTGTCGCACTTCTGACACGCGGCTGCCCGCCCCGGACCGCAGCGCAGGCACGCCCTCACGCACGCTGAGTAAACCTTCATCTGCGGGCGCAGGCAGGCGTCTATCCGTCAAATGGCGCATTCCACCCCAGGCGCAACGGCGTATGCTGACACCTGTTCCGGCCGTCCCCTCAGGGACCGTCCCGCGTCCGCCCACCGCCGCAAGCCCGCTGCCCGCCCACCCGCTGCCCACGCCCGGGCCAGCCGCCGTGCGGCACCCACCGAAAGGCCCCAGAGGTCCCTGTTGAACAACTTCAAGACGCTCTCGCCCTACCTGCGCCTCCACCGCAACCAGTACATCGTCGGCACGCTCGCGGTGCTCGGCGCGAACGCCGCCGTGCTGCTGCCCGCGTACTTCATCGGTCGGGCCATCGACGGCCTGCGCCTCTTCGCGGACGGCAACCCCGCCACGCCCGGCCTGACCCTCATGCAGCTCGCGCTGCTGGCGCTCGGCGTGATCCTCGCCACCGTGCTGTCCGGCAGCCTGATGGTCGTCGTGCGGCGCAGCATCGTGTTCGCCAGCCGCCAGACCGAGTACGAGATCCGCCGCGACCTGTTCGCGCACCTCAGCGGCCTCGACAAGCACTACTTCGACCGCGCCCGCACCGGCGACCTCATGAACCGCCTGACAGGCGACCTGTCCGCCGTGCGCGAAATGATCGGCTTCGGCAGCTGGCAGGTCGCGACCGTCATCAGCAGCTTCGTGGTGTCGTTCGCGTGGTTCTTCAGCATCAACTGGCGCCTCACGCTCGCGGTCCTCGTGGTGTTCCCCGTCATCATCGGCGTACTCATGTACCTCTCGCGGCAGGTGTCGCTGCGCTACGTGCCGATGCAGGAGCAGAACAGCGCCATCTCCGCCAAGGCGCAGGAGAACTTCTCCGGCGCGCGCGTCGTGAAAGGCTACGCCATCGAGGACCGCGAGATCGCCGAGTACAAGGTCATGAACACCGAACTCATCCGCCGCGCCCTGTTCCTCAACCGCGTCGAGGGACCACTCTTCGCGTTCATGAGCCTCCTGATGGGCGTCGCGTACGTCCTCGTGCTGCTGTACGGCGGCCGCATGATCCTGGGCCTCGTGCCGGGCAGCCCCCTCACGCTCGGGCAGTTCACGCAGTTCACGCTCACCCTCGAACGCCTCGCGTGGCCCATGCTCAGCATCGGCATGATCGCCAACATGCTGCAGCGCGGCATGGGCTCCTGGGCGCGCCTGCAGGAGATCTTCGCGGCCCGCGCGCGCGTCCACGACGGCGGCCGCACCGACCCCACCATCCACACCCTGCAGGGCGACATCCGCTACGAGGACGTCAGCCTGACCTTCGAGGGCCGCCGCGTCCTCGACCACGTCACGCTGCACATCCCCGCCGGACAGACGCTCGGCATCACCGGCCCCACCGGCAGCGGCAAGACCGTCCTCAGCCAGCTGATCACGCGCCTCACGGACGTCAGCGAAGGCAGCATCAAGGTCGACGGGCACGACGTGCGCAGCATCCCCGTCCGAACCCTGCGCGAGAACATCGCCGTCGTCCCGCAGGAACCCTTCCTGTTCAGCGACACCATCGCCAGCAACGTCGCCTTCGGGCTGGACAACGACCACTACCAGCCCATCGAGACCCTGAAGAGCGTCCGGCACACCACGCCCCCCGAAGCGCGCGACGTGCCGCCCGACATGGACCGCGTGCGCCGCGCCGCCGAGATCGCCGGACTCGCCGGGGAAGTCGACCGTTTCCCGCTCGGCTACGACACCATGCTCGGCGAGCGCGGCGTCACCCTGTCCGGCGGGCAGCGCCAGCGCACCGCGCTCGCCCGCGCCGTCGCCCGCGACCCCCGCATCCTGATCCTCGACGACAGCATGAGCGCCGTCGACACCGAAACCGAAAGCCGTATCCTGCAGGGCCTGCGAACGGTGCAGGAAGGCCGCACCGTCCTCCTGATCGGGCACCGCGTCAGCACCCTGCGGCACGCCGACCACATCATCGTGATGGACGCCGGACGCATCGTCGAACAGGGCAGCCACGACGAACTGCTCGCCGCGGGCGGCCACTACGCCGACCTCGAACGCAAGCAGCGCCTCGAGAGCGACCTCGACGACACCGACGAGACCGCCATCGCCGACGCCGCCCCCACCCGCCCCACCCCAGCCCAGCCCGCACCTCAGCCCGCACCTCAGGAAGTGAAGCGATGACCCAGCCCGACGAGGCATTCCAGAAGGAGTTCGACGCCGGACTCACCCGCCGCATCCTCTCCTACCTGCGCCCCTACACCTCCCTCGTGATCATCGCCCTCGTCACCACCCTCATCTTCTCGGTCGCGCAACCCCTCTACGGCCTCATCCAGGCGTACGCCATCGACCACGCGCTCGGCCCCGCCGTCCTGAATGCCGGCACCAGCGTCGTCCGCCGGGAGGAACTCTTCAGGCTCCTCCTCACGTCCGGCCTCACGTACCTCGGCCTGAAAATCCTCGACTTCCTCATGCGGTACGCGTCCACGTACACCGTCAACTACCTCGGCCAGAAGGTCCTCTTCGACATCCGCGCCGACATCTTCACCAAACTGCAGCGCCTGCAGCTCAGCTACTTCGACCAGAACCCCGTCGGCCGCCTCATCACGCGCGTCACCAGCGACGTGGACGCCATCAACCAGTTCATCACCGCGGGCCTCGTCTCCCTCATCACCAGCACCTTCCTGATCATCGCCTTCGTCGTCATCATGCTGCAACGCTCCTGGCAGCTCGCGCTCGTCAGCTTCCTCGTGATGCCCGTCCTCTTCTGGGTCACCAGTTACTTCCGCACCCAGATCCGCCAGTCGTTCCGCAACACCCGCATCCAGCAGGCCATCGTCAACACCAAACTCAACGAGAACATCACCGGCATGATCACCGTGCAGCTGTTCGGCCGCGAGAACCGCAACGGCGTCGACTTCGACCGCTCCAACCGACTCCTGCTCGGCGCGAACCTCCGCAGCGTCAGCTGGTTCGCCCTCTTCCAGCCGAGCGTCAGCATCCTCGGCGCGGTCGCCAGCGCCCTCGTGCTGTGGTTCGCGGGCCGCGCCATCCTCGGCGAGGCCGGCATGATCGGCGCCGGCATCACCCTCGGCACGCTCGTCGCCTTCAACTCCTTCGTCGGCCAGCTCTTCCAGCCGATCCAGGACCTCGCCGACGTCCTCAACAACCTGCAGGCCGCCATGGCCAGCAGCGAACGCATCTTCGGCGTGCTCGACACCCCCGTCACCATCCAGGACAAACCCGGCGCCCGCCCCCTCCAGTCCTTTCAGGGCCGCGTCGACCTGAACGGCGTCTGGTTCGCGTACGACGACACCGTCACCGCCGACACGCCCGACACCGACGAACGCTGGACCCTGCGCGGCATCGACCTGCACATCCAGCCCGGCGAGAGCGTCGCCCTCGTCGGCGCGACCGGCGCAGGCAAAACCAGCATCACCAGCCTCGTCAGCCGCTTCTACGACGTGCAGCGCGGCAGCGTCAACGTCGACGGGCACGACGTCCGCGACCTCCAGCAGTACGACCTGCGCCGCCACATCGGCGTCGTCCTGCAGGACGTGTTCCTGTTCGCGGGCACCATCGAAAGCAACCTCACGCTCAGCAACCCCGACATCAGCCACGACCGCGTCGTCCAGGCCTGCAAATACGTCGGCGTGCACGACTTCATCCTCGGCCTGCCCGACGGCTACGACACCGAAGTCCGCGAGCGCGGCGCGACCCTCAGCACCGGCCAGAAACAACTCCTCGCCTTCGCCCGCGCCCTCATCCAGAACCCCGACATCCTCCTCGTCCTCGACGAAGCGACCGCCAGCGTCGACACCGAAACCGAACTCCGCATCCAGGAAGCCCTCACCAAAGTCATGCAGGGCCGCACCAGCATCATCATCGCGCACCGCCTCAGCACCATCGAACACTGCGACCGCATCATCGTCATGCGCAGGGGCCGCGTCGTCGAGGAAGGCAGCCACCGCGAACTGCTCGCCCACAACGGCTATTACGCCCGCCTCCACCGCCTCCAGTACGCCCAGGCCGACGCCGCCGACTGAAGCACCCCCCAGCAGCAACGGAAGCGGGCCGCCCTCCTGAACTGGAGAGCGGCCCGCCTCACGTGCAGGCACGACGGCCCTTCAGTTCACCTGAAGGTGGCCGTGCACGTCCCCACCACATCGTCCTGCACCATCAGGCTGCCGGAGAACACCGTCCCCTTCGGATCGAACGGCTGCACCCGGCACAGGTACCCGACACCGCCCCCCGGCGCGTCACGGTCCCGCCACACGAAGCGCAGCAGGTTTTCGTTGGCGTTCAGGATCACCACCGGTTCCCCCGACCCGCTCACGGCGCTCAGAAGGCCCAGGACGTCACTGCTCCCGTAGACGCCGGGATTCGGGTTGAGGACCGTCTTCACCGCGACCTGAGCCGACGTACGGACTGTCCCTGCCTCACCCGTCACGGCCCACACCTGCCCCGACACCAGTGGCAGGGAGGCGGACGACGACATGCCGGGCGCGCAACTCGCGAGGACCGCTAAGAACGGCAGACTCCAGATGAAGTGTTTCATGACCATGAATCTACCGTGCCCGGTACATCGGCCGCTCCTCAAAACCGTATATGTTGGTGCCCGCGGCCGGGCGGCGGCTTCGCGTTCCGCTCGGCTGAGCTGCAGGAGTTCAGCTCGATTTGGTATCAGTACGTGTACACCCAGCCGACCGGGAAGGTCCCGTTGCTGACCACGCTGCTCGGTCCCGCCGTGTCCTGACGCAGCAGGTTCCAGCCACGGTGGAGCGTGACGTTGCTGTACGTCTTCTGCGCGCCGTTGCAGTTGATCACGCCGTTCAGGGCCGCGCCCCGGTCCGCGTACAGGTACAGGCCCGTGGTGGCCTGCCCGGCCGCGAGGTTCAGGTGATCGGCCGGGAAGATCGTCCTGTTCCCGCCGGACGCCTTCACCGTCAGGTACTCGAAGCCCACCGTGTTCAGCGCCGCATCTGAACTCGTGACGGTGGACGTGCACGACCCGGCCTGACCCGCCCCGCCGAATCCGCCACTCAGCCCCGTCATCTCCCGGTCACTCGCGAGCTTCAGGGCCAGCTGCCCGGACGCGTCGACGCTGCCCGTCACGAGCGCGTACCCGTTCGCGTTGCCGCTCCGGTCCCCGCTCACCTCGCGCACGCTCACCGCACCGCCCGTCCAGGGCTTCAGCGTGCCGCTCGCGTCACTGCCGGACACTTCCCTCACCGTGTCCGTCACCGGAACAGGCGTGAAACTGCTGTCGTCCTCCGTCACGGTCAGCACGACGTTGAACGCATACGGTTTCCGGCTGCCGCCCACCGACGCGGCCAGATCCAGGTTGGTGCTCTGCCCGGGCTGCAGCGTCCCGGACAGCAGCCACCCGTAAGGCTTGACGGTCGCCACCTGCCCGACCGGCACTCCGGGCGTCACGCCACCCACGGCCAGCGCACTGCGGAACGGCGTGGCATCCGGATCCACCTGAACGACCGGCATCGTCACGCCCTGCGTCACCTGCACGCGCGCCTGACCGGTACTCAGGAAGGGTGCCACGCTGCTCGCGTCGCTCTGATCGAAGAAACTGACGCTCTTGAACTCCGTACTCCCGATGGTCGGCGCGCCCACCGTCACCGTGGACGGATCAGCGTCCTCGTCCGTATTGGTCGGTAGGAACGTCAGGTTCGTGAGCGGCACCGAGCCCGTATTCGTCACGCGGTACAGCGAATGCACGTACTGCTGCCCCGACGTGCTGTCGTCGATGGTCGTCACCGACACCCTCTGGAAACTCAGGGCAGGATCACTCGACACGAACGCCTGACGCCCCACCGTGACGGGACCACGCAGGGTCAGCTCGTACGTCCCGAGCGTGCGGCCCGCCCCGCTCCGGGCGGGTGTGGTCACCTGAGTACAGGCGGAAAGAGCGAGGGCGGCCGTACACAGCAGGGCAACAGGACGAAACGACATGCCTCAGTATATGAAACTGCCCCTGACCTCAGGGACGCAACAGTGACCGCGACTCAGGCTCCCCCCTCCCGCAAAGTGCCCGGGGTTCATATGGGCAGAGCGAGCACCAAAAAGTACGATTTGGAGGGGATGGAAGCTGGCAAGCGTCCCCTCCTGCGGATCTGTACCAGTCATGGGCGCTGATCTGCCCAAGAAGGGATGTCGGCGGTGTTTCCGCCATCCCTGGAATCGGATCAAAAACGTGCTTTTTGACACTCGTTCCGCTCGGCTGAACTCCAGAAGTCAGCTCAAAATCGTATCAGTCGGTATATGCGCCGACCGACGCGCTGCTGACGAGTTTGGCGTACTTGGCGAGCACGCCGCGCTTGTAGCGGGGTTCGGGCTGTACCCATGCGGCGCGGCGGCGGGCGAGTTCGGTGTCCGGGACGTGCAAGGTGAGGGTGAGGGTTTCGGCGTCGAGTTCGATGGTGTCGCCTTCCTCGACGAGGGCGATGGTGCCGCCCACGAACGCTTCGGGCGCGACGTGGCCGACGACGAGGCCGAAGGTGCCGCCCGAAAAGCGGCCGTCGGTGATGAGGCCCACCGAGTCGCCGAGGCCTTTGCCGATGATGGCGCTGGTGGGGGAGAGCATTTCGCGCATGCCGGGGCCGCCTCTGGGGCCTTCGTAGCGGATGACGAGGACGTCACCGGCGCGGATCTGGTCGCTCATGATGGCGTGCATGGATTCTTCTTCGCTGTTGAAGACGCGGGCGGGGCCGGTGATCTTGATGCTCTTGAGGCCGCTGATCTTGGCGACCGATCCTTCTTCGGCGAGGTTGCCGCGCAGGATGGCGAGGTGCCCTTCGGTGTAGAGCGGGTCGCTGAAGGCGCGGATGACGTCCTGCCCTTCGCTGGGCGTGTCCTGTTCCTGCGCGAGGTTCTCGGCGATGGTTTTGCCGGTGACGGTGAGGCAGTCGCCGTGCAGCAGGCCTTCCCTGAGGAGCATTTTCATGACGCGGGGGATGCCGCCGACTTCGTGCAGGTCGGTGGCGACGTACTGGCCGCTGGGTTTCAGGTCGCAGAAGACGGGGGTGCGTTCGCGGATGCGTTCGAAGTCGGCGAGGGTCAGGTCGATGTCGCAGGCGTGCGCGATGGCCATGAGGTGCAGGACGGCGTTGGTGCTGCCGCCGACGGCCATGATGACCGTGATGGCGTTCTCGAAGGCTTTCTTGGTGAGGATGTCGAGCGGGCGGATGTCCTGCGCCACGAGGTTCAGCAGGGCGCGGGCGCTGTCTGCGCTGGACACGGCCTTTTCGGCGTCCACGGCGCTCATGGTGCTGCTGTACGGGAGGCTCATGCCCATCGCTTCGAAGGCGCTGCTCATGGTGTTCGCGGTGTACATGCCGCCGCAGCTGCCGTTGCCGGGGCAGGCGCGCTTCTCGATCTCGGTGAAGTCCTCGCGGCTGATCTTGCCCGCGCCGAACGCGCCGACCGCCTCGAACACGCTGACGATGGTGAGGTCCTTGCCGCCGTAGTGGCCGGGTTTGATGGTGCCGCCGTACACGAAGATGGCGGGGATGTTCAGGCGCGCGATGCCGATCATGGCGCCGGGCATGTTCTTGTCGCAGCCGCCGACGACGATCACGCCGTCGTGACTCTGCCCGCGCGACACGGTCTCGATGCTGTCGGCGATCACTTCGCGGCTCACGAGGCTGCACTTCATGCCTTCGGTGCCCATGCTGATGCCGTCCGACACGGTGATGGTGCCGTACACCTGCGGCATGCCGCCGCCTTCCGTGATGGCGCCCGTGATGTGCCCTGCCAGTTCGCCCAGGCCGTTGTTGCAGGGCGTGATGTTGCTCTGCGCGTGTGCCACCCCGATGATGGGTTTCTCGAAGTCGCCGTCCTGGAAGCCCACGGCGCGCAGCATCGCGCGGTTCGGGGCGCGCTCGTCGCCCTGCGTGACGTGGTGGCTGTTCCAGTTCAGTTTCTTCCTGCTCGTGGTGTCCGTCATGTCCCGAGTCTAGACCCTCGGGGCGCGCGGTGCGGGCGGCGTTTCAGACAGGTGTGCGCGGCCCGACGGTCGCTGTAGGCTGAGCGGGGTCAGCGCAGCGGCGCTTCGATCAGGCCGCGTTGAGCCTGCACGCGCACGACCGGCCACGGGACTGCCTCGCCCGCCACGGTCACGGTGAGCGGCACGCCGGGGTCGTAGCGCAGGGGGGTGACGGCGCCGCCCTGCAGCAGCGCGTGGTCCGGCAGGCCGTCCCGCGTCACGGTGACGCGCACGGCCCGCACCTGCTCCTGCAGGGCGTCCGGGACGCTGTCTGTCGGGTCGGCGCTCAGCACGCCCGGCTGCGGGAAACGCACCTGCAGGTCCGCGTAGTACGTCATGAAGTGCGCGTCCGGGTCGAAGTGCGTCAGGGCGAGCGCGAGCGTGTCGTCCTGCACGTGCACGGTGCGGCCGTCGTTGCCGAGCGTGAACGAGCGGCACGCCACGAGGTACGGCGCGGCCTGCGTTTCGGGGCCGTCCGGCGCGTCCCACAGCAGCTCACCGCTCACCGTGACTCGGGCGTTCCCGTCGCAGATGCGCGCGAGGTCCTGCGCGAGCGGCAGGAACGTCCCTGCGGGCGCGCTCGCCTGCGTGGGCGCGCAGGCCGTGCAGAGGGGCAGCAGGGCCAGCATCAGACCCAGGACGCGCAGGCCACCGGGCCGCGCGGGGCGGGAGCGTGCATCGGTCATGACGCAGGGTACCCGCCGGGGCGTTAATGGAATGCGTATCGGCCGGAAAGCTGTGATGTGGAGTCGCTCGGTGAGAGTCCTGTCAGACCGCGCGCCCTACAGTGATGAAGACCAAATGAAGAGCGATCTTTCTGCGTTCAGGCCACGCCCTGACCGTCTGCAACTGTCCCAGAGGAGTCCCATGAAGAACCGTTCCCCACTCGCCCGCCTCGCCCTGTGCAGCCTTGCCCTCCTCGCCTCCACCGCGTCCGCCCGCACCTTCAGCGCCATCCGTGCCGAGGGCGTGCTGCGCGTCCTCGCGCCCGCCGACCTGCCGCCCTTCACCTTCGTGACGAGCGGCGTGAACGCCGGGTTCGAGATCGAACTGCTGGGCGCCATCGCGTCCGACATGGGCCTGAAACTCGACGTGCAGCACGCGCCCAGCAGCCAGCTGTTCCCGGCCCTGCAGGACGACCGGGCCGACGTGGCCGTCGCGGCCCTCGCCATCACCAGCACCCGCGAGCAGAAGGTCGACTTCACGCAGCCCACCCTGTGCGGCGGCGTGAGCGTCATCTCCGCCGACCCCAAGATCCAGCTGCACACCGACCTCGAAAACAAGACCATCGGCGTCGCGTCCGGCACCATCATGGAAAGCTACGTCGCGAAACTCCCCTTCCAGAAGACCGTCAAGGTCTTCCCGACCATCAGCGACGTGACGCTCGCCCTGTTCTCCAGGCAGATCGACGCGACCTTCGGGTACCTCATCATGAAACCCACCCTGGACCGCCTGTACCCCAAGTACCCGACCGTGTGGGGACCCGTGCTCTTCAACGTCCCGATCGGCATGGCGACCGCCGACAGCAACACCTCCACCCGCTCCGCCCTGAACATCGGCCTGATCAAGGTCATGCGGGACGGACGCTACGCGAAACTCAGCCAGAAGTACTTCGGGACGGACGTGAGCTGCAAACGCAGCTGACCGGCACTGAAGCACAGGAATGAGGCGGGCGACCGGAGAGTACCGGGTCGCCCGCCTCGTCCGTTCCCTACAGTTCCCTTCAGGCGGGGTGGAGGTCCAGCAGCACCAGTTCCGGCGGGCAGAGGTTCCGGAAGGGAATGCCGCTCAGGCCCAGGCCGCGGCTCACGTACGCACGCGCGCCCGGCCTGTCCCCGGACGGGTCGCCGCGCACCCAGCCCTGCGCGAACCGCTGCCCGTACGCGCTCGGCACGACGGGCGCGCCCAGCAGCGGGAGGCGCACCTGCCCGCCGTGCGTGTGCCCGCACACGGCCAGCCCGTCCGGCCGCCACGCGGGCGTTCCGGCCAGCGGCACGAGCGCGTCCGGCTCGTGAATCATCAGGAGTTGCGCCGCCTGCGTGGGTGCGCCGTGCAGGGCCGCCTGCGCGTCCGGCGCGCCCCACATCAGGTCGTCCAGCCCGCCCAGCCACACGTCCGGCCGCAGGGACAGCCCCTCGTTCGTCAGGACGCGCAGCCCGCCGCGTGCCAGTTCCTGCCGGAACCGTTCGCGCACGTCCTGCCAGTCGTCCCGCGGGCCGCCCGAGTACGGCTGATCGAAGCGCCCGAAGCACCCGTAATCGTGGTTGCCCCACACGCCGTACACGCCGAGCGGCGCGCGCAGCCGCGCCAGCTGCCGCGCGAGCGGGCCGGGCATGCCGGACGCGAGCGGCACGTCCGCGAAATCCCCCACCACCAGCGTCACGTCCGGCCGGACGCCGAGCGCGAGATCCACCCACGCCCGCACCTGCGCCTCCCGGATGAACGGCCCGTAATGCAGGTCCGTCAGGACCGCCACCCGCAGCGGCGACTCCAGGCCCGGCAGGGTCGCCTGCACGCGGCTCAGTTCGGGCGGCGCGTACCCCTGCGCGGCCCCCACGCCCGTCCCCGCCAGCCCCAGGCCCAGCCCCCACGCCAGCACCTGACGGCGACTGAGGTGAGGGAAGCGGTGGGCAGGCGAGGCGGGCGTCATGCCCGCCAGGGTAGCGCTCCCACATGAATGCCGCACAGGGACACCCGACACCCGCACCCCGGACGCGGCACGGGCGTCTTCGGGACGCCCGCACTGACCGTCAGCACCTGCAGAGCGGCATCACCGGAGCGGCCGCCACCCAGGGTGGACGCGAGGAAGTCAGGGCGTGCGGCTCAGTTCCGCGCCGCTCAGCGGGCCACCCACGAACTCACCCATCCCGTCCACCGTCACGCTGTTTCCGCCCCAGCGGCCCTCGCCGCGCACCGGACCCTCCCAGTACGCCACGAAGGTGCTGCGTGCCAGCAGTTCCTGCGTGTCGTTCACGGCCCGCAGCGTCAGCTCTCCCCGGTCGGACCGGACCGTCCAGTCCAGCACGTACGTCCGGCCACTCCCGGACACCCAGGTGCGTGCGGGCGTCATGCTGACGTTCCCCACGGCGCGCGCCACGCCGTCCGCGCCCACCTCCGACCCGGCCAGCTGCACCACCCGGCCGTCCGGTGTCCGCACGCGGTACAGCATCAGGTCCGACCCGTCCGACAGGTGCACCCCGAACCAGTCCCACAGGGCCGTCCGGCCCGGCTGCTGATCACCCCACTGATGATCGAGCCATGCCGTGCCCCGCGCGGCACGCCCGGCCACCGTGCCGCCCACCGAGAGTCGCGTGACGCTCTGGTAGTACAGCTGCCCCGTTTCCGGCGTCCCGGAGTACCCGGGCGGATGAACGACCGGTCCCTTCTGCGGCGTGAGCGTCACGTCCAGCGGGCCAGCCACCAGCCGGAACCCGGCGGTGTTGCCCGCGCCCTCCTGCGTGAGGGACCAGTCGCCCTGCCGCACCCGCAGGGGCGGGAACGTGAACGTCGCCCCCGGCGCGCGGTTCTCCAGGAACTGCACCTGTCCGGTGTTCAGGTCCGTCACGGCCACGTGCGCCACGTTGTACGGCACGCCCTGGTAGTTCACCTTGAACTGCGCCCAGTGGAACGCCTGACCGGTGTCCGGCAGGTACGCGGACACGTACCACCATTCCGTCGCGGCACGGTTCGGGCCGAGTGCCGACGCTTCCGGCACTCGGGCACCGTCGAACCTCTCGGCGCGTGGCAGGCACGCCGTCAGGACGGGAACGCACATCAGGGACGCCAGCAGGATCCGGGCACGCATGCGTCACTGTACGGGCCGCGCCGCGCGAACACCGCACGGCAGACTACAGGCCCCGACCATCCCCCTCCCCGGCCCTGGGCCGCAGGTGCGAGAGGCGACCCGGCACCAGCCTCCGCAGCAGCGCGACGAGTTCCGCGTCCATGAATTCATAGTCGTCCGGGATGCCCAGCGTCAGCATCCGGTCGTCCGGCAGCGCCCCACGGAACCGCTGGCGCATCAGCTCACGGTGGACCTTCTGCATGCAGACCGCCACGTCCGCCCACTCCAGCAGGTCGCGCGACACGGGCGTCGGCGCGTCACGCTCCGTCCCTGCCGACGTCACCTCCCACCCTGGCGTGTCCCGGAACACGACCTCCGCCGTCGGGGACCGCAGCCTGTTCTGCGTGCACACGAACACCACCCGCAGTGCCCGTGAACCGGCAGGCGTCTCCTCCCGGATGTCAGTACACCTGCGTGACGTGCACGATGCTGGCCGACTCCATCAGGTGTCCCCACACGGCCCGCCAGGCCGGAAAGCGGTCCGACTCCCGGAACGTCACGGTGTGTGCCTCCAGCGTCTCCCACCAGATCAGCAGCGTGAAGGTGTCGGGCGACTCCACGCCCCGGTGCAGCTCGTGCCGTACGTACCCGGGCGTGCTCTCCACGAAGGGAAAGGCGTCCGGCATGACCGAGATGAACGCGTCGGCGTTGCCGGGCTTCAGCACAATGGTGGCAATTTCGAGGACCATGCGTCCATTCTGTCAGGCCGAGGGGGTGCAGGTTACTGATGTGCCTTAACCCCGGCCATGAAGCGGTGCAACCGACGACCCGCGCCCGGAAACGTCAGTGCCGGACCTGTGCCGGATGCCCGGCCGCACGGCCAGTGCCGCGCACGGCACGAGAAAGGGCCAGCCCGGCCAGGACCCATGGTCTCAGGGTTGATGCTGATCGTAGGCCTGCCGCAGCCAGCCGTACACCTCGTCGTCCACCTCCGCCGGGTCGGCAATCCGTACCCGGTGCGTGACCATGCGGTTCCAGCTGCCCGCCGCCTCCAGTCGCCCGGCGGGTTCCGCGCCCTTCAGGTTCAGCCCGATGTCGAAGCGGTCCGCGCTGGCCGGGTGCAGGCTGGCGAAGCGTCTGGGCCGGAACAGCGACACGTAGGCCTTGCTGTAGGTCGTCTCCACGTCCGGCCCGAACGCCTGCACGTGCCCCATGAGGGCGTCGTAGAGCGGCCGCCAGTGGGCCTTCTTCCCGGCGAACAGTGGCGTCAGATGGTCGTCGGCGGTCTTCTGACTGTGGTCCGGGTTCAGGATGGTGGCGATGACCGCCTGCGCGTGCCCGTGCCCCAGCCCGAGATCGGTCTTGAGCCACGCCAGCAGCTCCCTGTGGGTGGTCAGTCCCTTCTGGGCGGCCTGGGCGCGGAAGTCGGCCACGGTCAGGCCCGTTCTGGCCTGGACGTTCTCCAGATAGGCCTGGAACGCTCTCGCGTTCTTCTCGGCCACCTGCCCCGGCACGGCCTACACCGTGCCCTGCGTGACGGCGCGGGACTTGCCCTGCCCGGCGACCACCTGGTTGATGATGCGCAGCCACGCGCGGCCGGACGCGGCGACCACGTCGGTGTCGACGCCGGTGCCGTGCAGGCTGGTCTCGCCGTGACGGGCGGTGATGCTGACCTCGCCGAGCGCCTCGGAACCCTTGGTGACGGCCTGCACGCGGTAGATCTCCAGGCTGGGGGCGATGCCGGTGGCGGCGTTGATGGCACCGAACACCGCTTCGACGGAGCCGTTGCCGCTGGCGGTCGCTTCGTGCACGCCGTCCGGGGTGGCGATCCGCACGAAGGCGAGCGGCTGCAGGTCGCTGCCGGACGTGATCTGGAAGCGTTCGAGCGTGAAGGTCTGCGGGATGTCGGTGCGGGCCTCGACGAGGGCGCGCAGGTCGTCGGCGTAGATCTGGCCCTTGCGGTCGGCGAGGTCCTTGAAGCCCGCGAACAGGCCCTTGATGCGCTCCTCCTCGATCTCGTAGCCCAGGTCGCTGAGCGCCTTGCGGAACGCGGCGCGGCCACTGTGCTTGCCCATCACGAGGACGCCCGCCTCACGGCCGACCAGTTCGGCGTTCATGATCTCGTACGTCTCGCGGGCCTTCAGGACGCCGTCCTGGTGGATGCCGGACTCGTGCGCGAAGGCGTTGTCGCCCACGACGGCCTTGTTCGGCTGGACCGGCATGCCGCTCAGGCGGCTGACCATGCGGGAGCTGCGGTACAGTTCGCGCGTGGCGATGCCGGTCGTGTAGGCGTACACGTCCTGGCGCGTGTGGAACGCCATCACGATCTCTTCGAGGCTGGCGTTCCCGGCGCGCTCACCGATGCCGTTGATGGTGCACTCGATCTGGCGTGCACCGCCCTCGGCCGCCGCGATGCTGTTCGCGACGGCGAGGCCCAGGTCGTCGTGGCAGTGGCTGCTCAGGATGACGTGGCCGGGCAGGTTCTCGCGGACGTGCGCGAACAGGGCGCGCATCTCGTCGGGGGTGGTGTAGCCGACCGTGTCGGGAATGTTGACGGTGGTGGCGCCCGCCTCCACGACCGCCTGGAAGATCCGCACGAGGAACGGCCACTCGCTGCGGGTGGCGTCCTCGGCACTGAATTCCACGTCGTCCACGAAGCCTCGGGCGAGACGCACGGCCTGCACGGCGCGTTCCACGACGGCGTCCGGCTCCAGGTTCAGTTTCTTCTTCATGTGGATGGGGCTGGTCGCGATGAAGGTGTGGATGCGGGGCCTGTCGGCGCCGTCCACGCCGCGCGCGGCCGCTTCGATGTCGGCCTGCCCGGCCCGCGCGAGGCCCGCGATGATCGGGCCGCGCACCTCGCGCGCGATGCGTTGCACGCCCTCCAGGTCGCCGGGACTGGCGATGGGGAAGCCCGCCTCGATCACGTCCACGCCCAGCCGCGCGAGCTGGTGCGCGATCTCCAGCTTCTGCTGGTGGTTGAGGGCCACGCCGGGGCTCTGTTCACCGTCGCGCAGGGTGGTGTCGAAGATGCGGATGCGTTCGGGCTGGCTGCTGGACTGGGTCATGGTTGTCCTCCTGCGGGTGGGGGCTTCGGGCGGCGGTGCATAAAAAACCCCGGAGCGCGGGGGCTCCGGGGGAAGGTCTGGCAACGCGAACTTACGCCTGACTCCACCGGAGGCGCGTAAGAAGAAGCGAAGCGACGATCTGCATGGCTCCACAGTACGCGGGCGGGCGGGCGGGGTCAAGGGCAGTCGTCTACACCGTGGGTGGAGCGCGGCGGCCCTTCACGGGCCGGGCCGGACCCCGGTTCAGTTCACGCTCACCTGGAAGCACACGCGGCCGCTCTGGTTCTGCAGGAGCGTGCCGTGCGTGTACGTGAGGCGCGTGCCGATCAGGGACGCGGCGTCCGTGTCGGCGGCGCTGCTGAGCGTGCTGACGGCGCTGCCCAGCGTGAGCTGCACGCCCAGGCCCGCCCCGTACGCGCCGGTGAGGGCGGAGGTGTTGGCGGGCGCGTCGTCTTTCAGCTGGAAGTTCGGCGCGTCGCCGCCCGTGTTCTGGAACGCGATGCAGTACTCGAGCGTCTGGCCGGGGCTGGCATTCACGCTCGTGCCTGCCGCCGCGCCCGTCGTGACGTTGCGGACGGACTTGGTGAGTTTCACGTTCGGGCGGGGCTGCACGGTCAGGGTGTCGCTCGCGCCGTTGTTGCCGGTGTTGACGCTGCCCTCGCTGGCGCTGGAGACGCTGGCCGTGTTGGTGACGTTGCCGTTCGTGCCGGTGTTGGCGCGCACGGTGAGCGTCACGTCCGCGTAGCTGCCGCCCGGGGCGAGCGCGTCGCTGCGCGTGCACTGCAGCGGTGAGAGCGTGCACGTCCACCCGCTTCCCGTGACGCTCAGGGCGGTGAGGCTGGCGGGCAGCGTGTCCGTGAGGGTCACCGTCCCGAAACTGGGGGCCAGTCCGGCGTTGCTCACGCGCAGCGTGAAGGTGGCCGTCCCGCCTTCCGGTGCGGTGCCGGTGTGCGACTTGCTGACGGTCAGGTCCGGTCCGGCGACCGTGACGCGGGCGGGCTGGTCCCCGGCGGCGTTCGGGTCGCTGTCGCTGGTGTCGGATACGGCCGTGCCGAGCGTCTGCTGGTTGTAGTTCACGGTGCCGGTGTTGTCGATGTTCGTGCCGCCCGGCACGGCCGCGTTCACGGTCACGCGGAAGCGCGCGCGCGTCTCCTCGCTCGGGAGGACCAGTCCGCCCGCGCTGGCGGTCGCGCCACCCCCCAGCCGGAACGTGACGGTGCGCGTCCCGCCCGCGTACTCGGCCTGGTCGTCGCCGGCCGCGTCGGTTTTCGTGCCGGCGTTCGAGCCGGTGATCACGAGGCTGCCCGGCACGTACGTCACGTTGCCGGGCAGGGGGTCGGTGAGGATCACGTTCTTTGCGCCGTCGTTGCCGCTGTTCCTGACGACCAGTTCGTACTCCAGCGTGTCGCCCGGCACGGTCGCGCCGCCGTTCAGGTCGGTCACGCTCTTGGTCAGGCTGTCCTTGATGTTCGGCACGAAGATCTCGGTCGCGAGCGTGATGACGCCCGGATAGATGACGTCGCCGCTCGTGCCGATCACGCGCACCACGGCGGACGTGCTGCCGTTCGGGAGGGGCGTGTTGGGCGTCAGCGTGTCGATATCGAGTCCGAGCGTGTTCGTGTACGCGGGCGTGCGGCCGAACGTCACGTCCGCGCCGAGGGCCGTGATGGTGCTGTTGAACACGTCGTTCACGGGGTTCGTGGCGTTCGACACGGCCGACAGGCTCGACGTGCTCGGCCCGAACTGCAGGCTGCCGCCCGCGCCGCTGCCTTCCAGGCTGCCGCGGTCCCCGTCGTAGGCGACCACGCCGATGGTGCTCCTGACCGTCCCGACGCTCGGCGTGATGAACCCGCTCACGCCGATATCGACCGGCGTGGCCGCGTTGCTGGCCTGCTGAAGCCCGTCGAACACCGCGAGGTTCCGCGTGGCGAGCGACGTGTTGCGGTACGCGACGACCATCGTCCACCCGCCCCAGTTGCCCGCCCCGGCGGTGGACGCGACGTTGCCGACCGTGTACACGCCGTTGCCGCCCGCCTGAACGAGCGTCGTCACGTCGATGAACGACTGGTAGTTGCTGCCGACGGCAGCGACGTTCGCGGCGAGTGCCGTGACCGGCGCGCCGCCCGCCAGTGGCGTGGCGAACGTGGCCGCCGCGCGGTTCGTGGCGCTGGCCGAGATGCCGTTCAGGTACAGTCCGGCGAACAGCACGTTGCTGCCCGCCGGGAGGTTCAGGCCCGCGCTGCTGGAGTTGCTGGTGGCGGGATCGCTGTCCGTGTCGACGGGCACCATGTACGTGTTGTTGTTGGTGATGCTGCCGCCCGTCCTGGCATTGTTGCACGCTGTGATCTGCGCGGCCGTGGCGGGCGCGGCGGTCGTGCAGTGGTAATTGACGTTCCCGATCAGGACGATGTCGCCTGCGACGGCCGTGTTCGTGTACCGGGCCGCGAAGGTCTTCTGCGCCGCCGCGTCCTGGCCCGCCAGTGTGAGCAGCAGGTACAGCAGCGTCAGCAGGCTGCCGGGGGAGCGCCAGCGCAGCCCGCGAGGAGGCTGCGGGGTTGTCCGGACAGGCATGGAGGGGATCATGGCTGTCCTCATCTTATGAGGAATAGTTCACATGATTCTGACAACGGTCGTCACAGCCGTCCCCCCGAACGGGGGAACACACCAAAGCCGTGCGGCCCGCCCCCATCTCGGGGGCGGGCCGCGCTGCTTGCAGCCGTCCGGGGTCCATTCAGGCCGTCAGGCTGTCAGGGACGCACCGGACGCCGGATCAGACCTCCAGTTCCTTCTTGGTGATGAACGGCATCTGGTCACGCAGTTCCTTGCCGACCACTTCGAGAGTGTGGGTGCGCATCTTGCCGCGCTGCTCGTTCATGTACGGGAAGCCGCTCTCGGCGTCCTCGATGAAGCGCTTCGCGAACGCGCCGCTCTGAATGTCGCCCAGCACGCGGCCCATCTCGGCCTTCGTGTCGGCCGTGATGATGCGCGGCCCCGTCACGTAATCACCGAACTCGGCGGTGTTGCTGATGCTGTGACGCATGCCCTCGAAGCCCTTCTCGTAGATCAGGTCCACGATCAGCTTCACCTCGTGCAGCGTCTCGAAGTACGCGATCTCCGGCTGGTACCCCGCCTCGACCAGCGTCTCGAAGCCCGCCTGGATCAGGTGCGTCACGCCGCCGCACAGCACGCTCTGCTCACCGAAGAGGTCCGTCTCGGTCTCTTCCTTGAAGGTGGTTTCCAGCACGCCCGCACGCGTGCCGCCGATCCCGCGGGCGTACGCCAGCGCGATGTCCTTGGCCTTGCCGGTCGCGTCCTGCTGCACCGCGAAGATGCTCGGCATGCCCGCACCGTCCGCGTACACGCGGCGAAGCATGTGACCGGGACCCTTGGGGGCCACCAGGAACACGTCCACGTCGGCGGGCGGCGTGATGCGCCCGAAGTGCACGTTGAAGCCGTGCCCGAAGGCCAGCGCCTTCCCGGCCGTCAGGTGAGGCGCGATGCTCTCCTCGTACGTCTTGGGCTGGTTCTCGTCCGGGATCAGGATCATGATCACGTCGGCCGTCTTGGTGGCGTCCTCGATGCTGACGACCTTCAGGCCCGCCTGCTCGGCCTTGGCCTTGCTGGGGCTGCCGTCACGCAGGCCCACGACCACGTTCAGGCCGCTGTCACGCAGGTTCTGCGCGTGCGCGTGCGCCTGCGAACCGTAACCGATGATGGCGATCAGCTTGTTCTCGATGGGGTCGAGCTGGACGTCCTTGTCGTAGTACATTTTTGCGGCCATGTGCGTGCTCCTTTGAAATGAAGGCTGATGAAGTGAAGGCTGAAGTGGGGGCGGGTGGGGGTCCTGAGCTCCGCGTGCAGCCGGGAGCGACGGAAGGAACTATAGAGCGTGCGTGCAGGCGGGCGCGGGTCCTTCTCTAGCCTGATTTCCCGGCCCGCGCTGCCCGTGCCGTCGCCCGGACGGCGGCAAGCGGGACTCAGAACAGGTTCTCGACCGTCTGCGCTTCCTGTTCGCGCGGGGCGACAGAGGTGCTCGTGGCGGTCAGGCCGGTGCTCTCGCCGTCGTGGTACACGTGGCTGGGAATGTCGGCGTTGCTGCCTCGCGTGAGGGCCACGCGGCCCGTCCGCATGGTCTCCAGGATCCCGAAGGGCCGCATCTGCTCGATGAACGCCGTGATCTTGCCCTCGTCGCCCGTCACCTCGAAGGTCAGGGCGTGACGGCCCACGTCCACGATGCGCGCGCGGAAGTCCTCGGCGATGTGCCGCACCTCGACGCGCGTGTCGTTGGTGATGTGGACCTTCACGAGCACCAGTTCGCGGTCCACGAACTTCTCCAGGCTGTGGTCGATGACGTGCACCACGTCGATCAGCTTCTCCAGCTGCTTCATGGCCTGCTCCACGATGCCCCGGTTGCCGGTCACCACGAAGGTCATGCGGCTCAGGCCGGGGTTCTCGGTGCTGCCCACGGAGAGGCTCTTGATGTTGTACGCGCGCCGCCCGAACAGCGCCGTGATGCGCGTCAGCACCTTCGGTTCGTCCCGCACGATCACGCTCACCAGATGGTCCTGCTCCACGCCGACACTGTGCCCCGTCATTATTTCTCCACCTTTGCGCCGCCGTCCCGGCTGCTGGGGTCCTTCTCGATCATCTCGTACAGGGCCGCGCCCGCGGGCACCATCGGGAACACGCCGTGCTCCTGCGGCACGACCACTTCCAGCAGCGCGGAGCGCGGGTGCGCGAGCCACGCGTCGATGGCGGCCGGGAGTTCCTCGGCGCTCGACGCGCGGAACCCGGAGATGTTGTACGCGTCCGCGAGCTTCAGGAAGTCCGGGTTGCTGTCCCCCAGGTACACCTCCGAGTACCGCCGCCCGTGGAACAGTTCCTGCCACTGGCGCACCATGCCCAGGAAGGAGTTGTTGATGATGCAGATCTTGACGTTGTGCACGCTGTACTTCGTGAGGGTCGCGAACTCCTGCGCCGTCATCTGGAAGCCGCCGTCTCCGGCGATCACGATGCTCGTCACACCCGGCTCCGCCATGGCCGCGCCGATCGCGGCAGGGAACCCGAAGCCCATGGTGCCCAGCCCGCCCGAGGTCAGCCAGCGGCGCGGCTTCTCGAAGCGGGCGAGCTGCGCGGCCAGCATCTGGTGCTGCCCCACGTCCGTCGTGAGGATGTCGTCCGGACGCAGGCGGTCCACGACCTGCTTCACGGCGTACCCGGCGCCCCACGCGGTCGGCAGTTCCTCGCGGGACTTCCACTCGGCGATCTGCGCCGTCCACTCCGGGTGCAGGTACGGCACGGCGTCCACCGTCAGGGCCTGCGCGGCGGCGGCGGCGTCCGCGCGGACGGCCACCTGCGTGTGCACGATCTTGCCGATCTCGGCCGCGTCGAGGTCCACGTGAATGATCTGCGCGTGACGCGCGAAGTCCTTCACGCGGCCCGTCACGCGGTCATCGAAACGCAGCCCGATCCCGATCAGGACGTCCGCCTCACTGATGGCGCGGTTCGCGGCGACACTGCCGTGCATGCCCGGCATGCCCAGCCACAGCGGGTCGCTGGCCGGGAAGCCGCCCAGGCCCATCAGGGTCGTGATGGTCGGAATCTGCCACGCGCGAGCGAACGCCGTCACTTCCGGCGTGGCGCCCTGCGCGCCGCCGCCCACCATCAGCACCGGCCGTTTCGCGCCGCGCAGCAGCTCCACTGCCGCCGCGACCGCTTCCCGGCGGGGCTCCAGGCGCGGCACTTCCGTCTGCGGGCCGACGATCACGCCGCCGAATGCCGCCATCTGCACGTCCTTGGGGATGTCCACCAGCACCGGACCGGGACGGCCCGTCGTGGCGATCCGGATCGCTTCGGCCACGATGCGCGGCAGGTCGTCCGGGTCCTGCACCACGTAGTTGTGCTTCGTGACGGGCAGCGTGATCCCCGTGATGTCCGCCTCCTGGAAGGCGTCCGTCCCGATCAGGTGCCGCGCGACGTTGCCGGTGATGGCGAGCAGCGGCACGCTGTCCATCATGGCGTCCGCGAGGCCCGTCACGAGGTTCGTGGCGCCCGGACCGCTGGTCGCCATGCACACCCCGAGCCGCCCGGTCGCCTTCGCGTACCCTTCGGCCGCGTGGATGGCGCCCTGCTCGTGCCGCGTGAGCACGTGCCGCACCTCCGGGTAGTACGTCAGCGCGTCGTACACCGGCATGATCGCCCCGCCCGGGTAGCCGAACACGGTGTCCACGCCGTGCGCGGCGAGCGTCGCCCAGAGCGATTTCGCTCCGGTCATGGGTTCCTGGGTGGGGTGGTGCGGTCCGGCGTGTTCTGTGTCGCTCATGGCCTGCCTCTGGTGGTTGCCCCTACAAGAAAACCCCCGCCCTGGGTGTGGGGCGGGGGTTTGAACGTCACGCGAACCTCTAGCGCCGTGAAACCCCGGAGCTAAGAAGTACCACCACGATGGAGGTGTAAAGCGCGTACATACCGCAAGCTTACGCGCCCGGCCGGGGAGGGTCAAGCCGCGCCGCGCGCCCCGTCTAGATGTGCGCGGCGCACGCACGCAGCCCGCACGGGCGTCCCTTCAGCCGACGTCCGCGCGCCCCAGCGCCTGCAGCACGGCGGCCGTGAACTCCTGCGTGCCTGCCGTCCCGCCGATGTCGCGGGTGGGCGCCGTCTTGAGCGCCTGCGACACCGCCCCGTCGATCTTCGCGGCGGCGTGCGGCTGGTCCAGCCCGTGGCGCAGCAGCATCGCGGCACTCATGATGGCAGCGGCCGGGTTCGCGACGCCCTGCCCGGCAATGTCCGGCGCGGACCCGTGAATCGGTTCGAACAGTCCCGGACCGTCCCCCAGGCTCGCGGACGGCATCAGGCCCAGGCTGCCGGGAATCACGGCCGCGAGGTCCGACAGGATGTCCCCGAACAGGTTCTCCGTCACGATCACGTCGTAACGGGCGGGATCCGACACGATCAGCATCGCCACGCTGTCCACGTACTCGTGGTTCAGGTGCAGCCTCGGGTACTCCCGGTCCCGCAGGGCCGTCACGTCCCGCCGCCACAGCTCCGACACCTCCAGCACGTTCGCCTTGTCCACGCTCGTCACGCGGCCCTTGCGCTGCTCCGCCGCCCAGAACGCGATGCGCGCGATGCGCTCCACCTCCGGCGTCGTGTACCGCATGGTGTTGTACGCGGTGTCCCCGTCGATCTTGCGGTCCTGGTCGAAGTAGATGCCGCCCAGCAGTTCCCGCACGATCAGGATGTCCACCCCGCGGCTCAGTTCCGGCTTCAACGGCGACAGGTGCTCCAGGCCCGGCTGGACCCGCACGGGCCGCAGGTTCGCGTACACGCCGAGCGCCTTGCGCAGCGCCAGCAGGCCCGACTCGGGGCGCAGGTGGCGCGGCAGCTGGTTCCACGGGCTGTTCTGCGCGCCGCCCACCGTGCCGAGCAGCACGGCGTCCGCCGTCTTCAGCGCGTCCCGCGTCGCCTGCGGGAACGGCTCGCCCGTCGCCTCGATGGCCGCGCCGCCCAGCAGGTGCTCCTCGAACGTCAGGTCGGGCGCCACCTCGCGCAGCACGGCCACGGCGGCAGCGGTGACTTCAGGGCCGATCCCGTCACCGGGCAGCGTCACGACCTTAGGCATGGTGGCCGCCCTCGGTGCTCACGGCGTCCAGCGTCTCCGCTTCCAGCTCGGCCTGCGTGTGGCTCTTCATGTACTCCAGCCAGCCGCCCGCCGCCTGCACGTCCAGCGCGAACTGCGCGACCGGCACGAAGGTCACGACCTGCCCGGTGCGCTTGTTGGTGATGACGCCCGCCTTCAGGTCCAGGTCGGCCTCGTCGCCGTCCTGGAAGGCCTCCACGATGCCCTCGCACTCCAGCGCCAGGAAACCGTTGTTGATGCTGTTGCGGTAATAGATGCGCGCGAAGTTCGGCGCGATCACGGCCGCGATGCCCGCCCCGCGGATCGCCCACACGGCATGCTCGCGGCTGCTGCCGCACCCGAAGTCCGGGCCGGCCACGATGATGTCGCCCTTCTGGACGCGCTTCACGAAGTCCTTGTCGTAATCCTCCATCGCGAACTTCGCCAGTTCGCTCTCCACGTCGCTCGTGAGGTGACGGGCGGGAATGATCTCGTCGGTGTTGATGTGCGCACGGTCAAAGACATGAACTTTCGGCATGAACGCCTCCTGTCGAAACTGAAAAGAAGAGGGAAGAGCCCGCCCGGCACGCGGCCCGGCAGGCAGGAAGGCCGGTCAGTCGCGCTCCAGCAGCAGCAGCGTCCCGAAGCCCGCCATGACGCTGCCCGCCACGCGGTCAATGCCGCGCCGCGCCCGCAGGTACGCGGACTGCAGACGCACGGTGGACATCCCGAACGCCACCAGCGCGAACCACAGCACGCTGAGCGTCACGATGACCGCGAAGGCCCCCAGCTTGACGCCCGTCCCGCTGTGCGCGGGCAGCACGCTGGAGAACACGCTCCCGAAAAAGATCGCCGCCTTCGGGTTCGCGATGTTCGTCAGGAAGCCGCTCCGGAACGCCTGCGCGTCACTGCGCGCCGGGAGGACAGGCGCCGCCTCGCCCTCCGCACGCCGGAAGCTGGAGCGCCACAGCGTGAACGCCATGAACAGCAGGTACGCGCCGCCCGCCACGCGGATGACGCCGTGCACCCACGCGAACTGCTCGAACAGCACGTTGATGCCCAGCAGCGCCAGCGCCGCCCAGCACGCGATACCGCTCACGACGCCCGCCCCGGCCAGCAGCGCCGCGCGGCGCGACCGGGCGACGGCCGTCTGACTCACCAGCAGCACGTCCGGTCCCGGCACGACCAGCACCAGGGTGTGCAGGGCCGCCACGGTCAGCAGGGTGCTCAGCACGCTCCACCCCTCACGCGGGACCGTCCCGCTGACCGCCGTCCGGCTCCACGACTTCCGCGTCGATGGTCCGCCCGTCCTCCAGCTCGCCGTCCTCGCCTTCCGCGTCCAGCGGCGCGCCCAGCAGGTCCTCGAGATTCATGCCGTCCAGACCCATCTGCGCCAGCAGCGCCTGCAGCTGCGCGTCACGGTCCACCTGCTCCGGGTACGCGCGCCACGACTCGCCGTCCATGCTGTACGCCTCGGCGCCCGGCCAAAACACCACGTCCATGTCACCGCTGCGCTCCAGCACCTGCACGGTCGGCGACAGCACCAGCGGCACCGGCGTCAACCGCAGCGTGAACCGCCGCGCGGCAGGCGAACCCTCGTTCTCCTCGCTCAGGTCCTCGTCCAGCAGGGCGTGATGGTCCTCCAGCCACGCCTCGTCCCCCTCGCCCAGCAGCGTCAGGGCCGCGCGCTCCAGCGCCTCCCGGTGCTCCGCGGGCGCTTCCGGCTCCAGCGTCACCTGCACGTCCCCGCCGGACCGGCGCAGCGTCGCCACGAAATCCTCGCCCTCCGCATCCGCCGTGACCGCCGGGTGCTGCATCAGGTACCGCAGCGTCGAGTCCGGCTCGAACTCCGGCAGGGCCGCCCAGCTCCCGTTGTAGTCGTACTCCGTCGCGCGGATGTTCAGCTGCCGACGCGTCTCCCCGTCCTCCTCGAAGAACGCGTCCGGGTTCTCCTCCAGCTCCCGCGCGAGCCACGCCGCCGACCCGCTCAGCAGCCCCAGCCGCAGCCGCATGCGGTCCGGCACGGGAATGTCCATCAGTTCCGCCTCGGTCTTCAGCAGCTCCCGCGGAATGCCCGTCCCGATGAACGTCGTCCGGTACCGCGCGTCCCAGCGCACGCCCGTCTCCGCCCACGCCGCCAGACGCGACCGTACCGCCTCCGGCAGCGCGTCCCCCTCCATGCGCCCGTCCCTGTAGAGGATCACCTCGCGGTTCTCCACCTCCGGCATCAGGCCCAGCTGCTTCCTGCGCTTCGCCTCACCCATCAGTCGGCCGCTCCCGCCTGCGTGTTGTGCTCACGCGGGTCCGAGATGAAGCCCGTGATGGCACTCGCCGCCACGGTCGCCGGAGACGCCAGATAGATCTCCGCCGTCGGATCACCCATCCGACCCACGAAATTCCGGTTGGTGGACGAGATGCACACGTCGCCCGGCCCCAGCACGCCCGTATGCATGCCCAGGCACGCCCCGCAGCTCGGGTAGCTCACGGTCGCGCCCGCATCCACGAAGATCTCCATCAGACCCTCCTGCGCCGCCTGCTTCCACACCTGCTGCGTGGCCGGCACGATCAGCATCTGCACGCCGTCCGCCACCGTGTGCCCCTTCAGGATGCGCGCCACCTCACGCAGGTCGCTGATGCGGCCGTTCGTGCAGCTGCCCACGTACGCGTGCGACACCTTCACGCGGTCCGCGCCCGCCACCCGACCGTTGCTCGGAATGTGCGGGAACGCCACCGTCGGCTCCAGCGTCGACACGTCAATGTCCAGCACCACCTTGTAGTGCGCGTCCGGGTCGGACGTGTACTCCGTGTACTGGTCCGGCGTCACGCCACGCGCCGCCATGTACGCCCGCGTCGTGTCGTCCACCGCGATGATGCCGGTCTTGCCGCCCGCCTCGATCGCCATGTTCGTCAGCGTGAACCGCCCCTCCATGTCCAGACGGTCGATGGTGTCACCCACCCACTCCATCACCATGTAGTTCGCGCCGTCCGCGTCGATCTGCCGGATCACCTCCAGCGCCAGGTCCTTCGCGCTCACGCCCTCACGGAACTCGCCCGTCACGCGGATCAGCATCGTCTCCGGCACCTTGAACCACACCTTCCCGGCGTAGATGGCGCCCGCCAGGTCCGTGCTCCCCACCCCGGTCGCGAACATGCCCAGCGCGCCCGCGTTGCAGGTGTGACTGTCGCCGCTCACCAGCGTTTGCCCCGGCTTCGCGAGCCCGGTGTTCTCCAGCACCACGTGCGCGATCCCACCACGACCCACGTCGTAGAAGTGCTTGATGCCCTTCTCGTGCACCCAGCTCTTCAGCTTCTGGTACATCGTGGCCGCCTTGATGTTCATGGCCGGCACACTGTGATCCGGAATCGCCACGATCTGATCCGGGTTGAACACGGAATCCATCCCGCGCTCCTCCAGCATCCGCAGGGCCGCCGGCGTCGTGATCTCATGACACAGCACCCAGTCCGTCGCGCACTCGATCAACTGACCAGGAACCAGGGACTCATGCCCGGAATGGGCCGCCAGAATCTTCTCCGCAATCGTCATTCCCATACGTGCCTCCCGCACCCGCGCTGCCCGCCCCGCAACAGGAACCCCCCGAAACCACGTGGGCGTCGGGGGGCAGACGGACGAACGCTCGGGTGCGCTCACTGCCCCCAGCAAAGAAGAAGGACCCCACCGAAGCGGCCCCCGATCCGTGCAGTCACAGTGAACATCGCCCCGCAGTGTACGCGCCGCACCCCACCGGAGCAAGACGGGTTGCTTAGGCAGACAGTCATGCAGGGCACGGCATCCAGCCGTTGTGGCAGTTGCTCTGACGCCCCATGAACAGCGCTGCTAAGATGTGTGAGCAACATGAAAACATTTCCTCTTTCCTTAACATCGGCTGCACTCGCCGCAGCACTGACAGCCTGCGGCGGCTCCACGCCATCACCCGCCGTCGTCAACACCTCCGACCTGAACATCACCGTCACTGGAGTCAACAGTGCCCCTGTAAAGGTGACCAACGCTGCCGGTGACGTGAAATTCAACGACACGGTGACCGGCAGCAAAACCATCACTGCCCTGCCAAAAGACAAGTACACCGTGACTGGTGCAGCCATAGCCAACTTTGTCGCACCTGCCCCGGTGACGGCAGACCTGAGCAGCGGCAACGGTTCGGCAACACTAACGTACACCCCCCTTACCGGGCAGGTTCTGGCGCTGGACAAGGTGCAGGGAACCTTCGGCGACCCGCTGGCAAAAGGTGGCGTCCTCGGGGTCTTCCTCTCCCAGAGCATCCTGACCTCCGCCAACGTGAGTGCCGACGGCAGCGTCACCCTGCCGCTCACCACACCTCCAGCTTCCGAGCTGTATTCCTTCCTGCCTCCCGCCGGATCCAACTGCAGCTACACCGGAACCGGCGCAGGAAATACCGGAAAGATTTACGACGCCGACCTCGGGCTTTTCAGCAGCCAGGGCGACTATCTCGGAGACGTTCTCGAGGTCCCCCAGGGCAGCAGCACAGCTGTACTTCTGCATACCTACGCCAACAGCGCACAGACTTACCAGGGCACCATCAGCTGCGCCAACCCCAGCGTCAGATACGTACTCAACGTGCAGATGGCGACCGGGTGGAACGCCCTGATTCTCGACGGGGACAGCAACGGCAACTACACCATGACGTCAGCCCCAGCGGATACGCGGGTGCAGCTGGAGCTGAAAAAAGCGACTGCCGCAGTGAGCATGAGTCTCGACACTCCTTCGCTGACCATCAAGGCGGGTGAAAGTGTCACCGCGAACGCGACGTTCTACCAGGACGGCGGCATCAGCGGGAAAATCGATCTGAGTACGGACGTTCCCGGCCTGACCATAGAGCCCGCGAGTGTGACGCTTCCGGCCCTCGGCACCCAGAACGTCAAGACCCGCAGCCTCATGGACAGGGTGGCAATCACCGCGCAGGGTCCCCGCCCCCTGAAGGTCGGAACTCAGAAGCTGACGACCGTCCTGACGTTCAAAGCCGCAGCAGAAGCGAGCAGCTTCAATGGCTCAATGAACCTGATTGCCAAACAGGGAAATTCAACAGTCGGCAAGCTGCCAGTCGCGCTCTCGCTGATCGTGCCCAGTATCTCTGCTGCGCTGCCTTCCGGGTCAAGTGTGACTGTGGAACGATACCAGTCGGTGCCATTGACGATTCAGATCACCGGGCAGGGCTTTTATAAAGGTGCGGTGCAGCTCGCCTTGACGGGACTGCCTACTGGGATGACGGCTACCACGGCCACTGTGACGTTCGCCGGGAATACCTACACGGAACAGCAGAGTGCGCAGATTGTATTGACGGCCTCAGGCAACGCAGCGGTCGGCTCTCAGAACGCTCAGCTGACCGTTACTGGTGGCGGCAAAACCACCACTTCAGCCCTGACGGTCCAGGTACCGACTCCGGCTTACGTCATCTCCTTTCCCACTTCAAACAGCGGATATCTCTACCAGGGTCAGTCGAAATCTATCGACTTTACGCTCCAGAGCGTTCGTGGCTTTAGCGGGCCGGTCACGTTGAAAGTGCAGGGAATCCCGCAGGGTGTGCTTGCAGAGCCGGTAACTGTTCAGACCACACCCAACCAGAAGATAAACGGGACGTTCACACTCCAGGCCAATTCAGCTTCAACACTGGGTAGGACGGTGATCAGCCTGTCTGGTGTTGACATGATCGAGCCGTCTTCCAGCACACCGATTGAAATCCGTCCTGCAGTACTTTCAACCCTGAATAACGAGCCAGTCAAAGTAACGCCAGCACACGACGGCTTCTGGATGATTGGTGATGCCCAGGCTGGCATTGCGCAAGGTCAGTATGTCCTGCCTGTTAAGCGTATCAACGCGTCTGGAACAATCCTGAATACGAAGTTGAACATCGATTCAAGTTCTGTCAATGTCTTGAGCAGCCCAGAAGGCAATCTCATTCTCGTTGGTAATTCAAAAGTGTTCAGGATGAATGACGACGGCACGACGGTTTCTTTCTCGCCGTTCTCCCAAGTGCTTTTCTCCCTTTCCAGTAGTTCGGCAGTCGTTGACTCTCAGAACAAGCTCTGGTTCTACTATTTTGCAAATGGGTATCAGCTATTCACTCTGAATCTGAATTCTGGAGAGCTCCTCAGCGTTCGTAGCGAAAATACGAATAACGGCATCACGCAGCTGTACCGTAATCCTGTGGGCGATACCATCTATGTCACGGGCCTGGACAACGGTCTGCAAAGACAGGTGAGGCAGTTCAAGACTCTAAGTGGCGAGAACAGACTCCTCAGCATTGGTGGCGCCAATACGTTTCCGTCTGCCTATGCTGTTGCGGCGGATGGTGGACTGTGGATTAAGAACGATACATCACTGATCAATCTCTCCGCTGCCGGTACCTTGAGTGCTGTCGATAACTCCAGTAAAGCGGATCATATGGTCTTTGACGGCAACCAGATCCTCTGGATGACCAAGAAAGGCGGAGATACGATATGGAGATTCGATCCGCGAACAAACCAGACAATGGACGTACCAGTCGGTTCCTACGTTGATAGTACGCCAGTCCCGTCAGGTGGTCTCTGGGTCATCTCACTCGAGAACAGTAGTTCCAGCAATGCCTATCTCAGTCTGCTGAAATAAAGTTGGATGAACGACGGGCGGCCACCGTACGTGGGTGGCCGCCCGTCGTCCTTGGCTGTTCAGGTGCGGGCGAGGGTTTCGTATTCGGTGATGCTTTCGCGGATCACGTCGAGGCTGCTCGTCCAGAAGGCCTCGTCGCGCGTGTCGATGCCGAAGTCGCGGGCGAGGGTGGCGGCGTCGCTCATGCCGGTGCGGCTGAGCAGGTCGTCGTACTGCGCGCGGAAGCTGTCCGGGTCGGTGCGGTAGCGGGCGTAGAGGCCCAGTCCGAACAGCAGGCCGAAGGTGTACGGGTAGTTGTAGAAGCTGCTGCCGTAGTAGTGGGGTTTCACGGCCCACATGTAGGAGTGCTGCGTGGCGAGCGCGTCGCCGTACGTGTCGTGTTGCGCCTGGAGCATCAGGGCGTTCAGTTCGGCGGGGGACAGGTCGCGTTTCTGGCGGGCTTCGAAGACGGCGTTCTCGAAGAGGTAGCGGGAGTGGATGTCGACCACGACCTGTGCCTGGCCCATCAGGGCCGTCTCGAGGATGTACAGGCGTTCCTGGCCGTGGGCGCTGGCGAGGGCGTTCTGCTGCACGATGGTCTCGCAGAAGATGCTGGCGGTCTCGGCGAGCGTCATGGGGGTGGATTTCTGGAGGGGCGTGCGGTCCTTGAGGCAGAGGTTGTGGTAGCCGTGCCCGAGTTCGTGTGCGAGGGTGCTGGTGCTGTCGAGGCTGGGCGCGTGGTTCAGGAGGATGCGGCTCTCGCCGTTCTTCCAGCCCATGCAGAAGGCCCCGCCGCGTTTCCCGGCGCGGGCGGGCACGTCGAGCCAGTCCTCGTGGAAGGCGCGGGCGGCGAAGTCCGCGAGGCGGTCGGAGTACGTGCGGAAGCTCTGTTCCACGAACTGTTTCGCTTCCGGGTACGTCCAGGTGCGGCTGGAGGTGCCGACCGGCGCGAACAGGTCGCTCCAGGGGAGGCGGCCGTCCTGGTGGCCGAGCAGGCGGGCCTTGGCGCGGAAGTACCGGCGGAAGTCGGGGAAGCTGGCCGTGACGGCGCGCTGCATGGCGTTCAGGGTGTCGCGGTCGATGCTGTTGCCGTGCAGGGTGGGTTCCACGGCGTCCGCGTAGCCGCGCCGGGCGTTGAGGACGTTGACGCGGCCCTTGATGCCGTTCATGGCGGCCGCGAGCGGCACTTCGGCCGTCTGCCAGAGGCGCAGTTCGGCGTCGTAGCTTTCGGCGCGCACGCGGGCGTCCGGGTGGCTGGCGAGGTTGCGGATGGCGGTGACGGGGAGCGTCTCGCCGTTCACGGTGGCGTTCAGGAGGCTGCAGACGTTGCCGTGCAGTTTGCTCCAGCCTTCGCTGCTGCTGCTGCTCAGCTGGGACGCGAGGGCTTCCTCGTCGGGGCTCATCTGGTGCTGCGCGGCGTACCGGGCCCGCTGGACAGTGTACGTGTGTGCGGCGGCCACGGCGGACTGCGCGGTGAGGTGTTCGGGGTCGAGGCCGCCCACCCACGCCTCGTAGCGCGTGCCGAGGTTCGAGAGCGGCTGCGCGAGGGTGCTGAGTTCGCTGGCCCTGGCCTGCGCGAGGTCGTTGCGGCTGTCGGTCGTCACGAACGCCTGCGCGTACGCGCGGACGGGCGTCATGGCGCTCAGCAGGGCGTTCAGGGCGGTGGTGGCCTCGTCGAAGGCGGCGGCCGGGTCCTTCGGCTGGCCGTCCTTGCGGATGTCGAGCCGGTCGAAGAGCGCGCCGAGGGCCGTCACCCGGTCCGCGACGTCCTGCACGGCGGCCGCGTACTCGGCGCTGTCCAGGGCGGGGTAGAGGTCGTCGGTGCGCCAGTGGGGTTCCTGGGTCAGCGGAGCCTGCGTGTTCGCCGTCATGCCGCAGTCTAGAACGCCGGGCGCGGGGTTTGGGCGCAGTCTGGGGCGGGAGCGGCCTGTCCGGGCACTCCGGACGGCGGGCCGGTTCTGCCCGCGTCCTGCCCGGTCAGCTGCGGGCGGGCGTGGGGTCGGTCACGTCCGGCTGGCGGTCCTTGCCGTTCTCGCGCGGCGCGTCCTTGGATTGCGGTTCGGCCCGCGCGAAGATCATGCGGCCCATGTTCGTCTGCACGTTGTTCAGCACGACGACGCGCACGCTGCGGTTCTTGTGCTTCGCGCCTTCCTCCACCACCAGCATCGTGCCGTCCTCCAGGTACCCGATGCCCTGCCCGGCCTGCTGGCCGTTCTTGGTGATGGTGACGGTCAGCGCGTCCCCCACCTGCAGTTGCGGGCGCAGCGCGACGGCCGCCTCGTTGAGGTTCACGACCGTCACGCCGTACAGCCGCGCGACCTTGGCGAGGTTGGTGTCGTTGCTGATGAGTTTGCTGCACGTCTCGCGGGCGAGGCGCACGAGTTTGTCGTCGGTCATGCTGAGTTCCGGCGCGTCCCAGTCGTCCACGCGCAGCGTCACCACCTGCCGCAGTTCCTCCAGCACGCTCAGGCCGCGCTTGCCGCGCATGCGCTTCTGCGGGTCGCCGTGGTCGGAGAGCAGCTGCACCTCGCGCAGCACGAAGGCCGGGACGATCAGTTCACCTTCCAGCAGGCCCGTCCGGGCGAGTTCCACGATGCGTCCGTCGATGACGACGTTGCTGTCGAGGATCTTGCCGCCCGACCTGCGGCGCACGGGCGTGGGCGCGATCACGCCGAAGGTGTCGGCGTTCCGCACCGCGAACGGCACGAAGAACCCGGCCAGCACGAGCGTGATGAGCGGGTTCCACCACCAGCGGTAGTACGGGACGCCGCCCAGCAGGTTGCCGAGCAGCACGCTCACCACGAGCGACACGACCAGCGCGAGCGTCGCGGCCGTCACGGTGCGGGGAGACAGCTGCTCGTACCAGTGTTCGAGCGTCTCGATGAAGCGAGCACCGAGGCGTTCGGCGCGGGGTGCGAGCAGGACAGCCAGCATGACGCCGGCCAGCATGAGCGAGATGATGTTCAGGAAGGATGACGGGGCCTCGACGTGCTGGGCGACCGAGATCCAGCGACCCGCGCCGTAGCCCAGCAGCAGGCCCAGCAGCAGAGTCAGGAGACGGATGGCAGGCACGAACACAGTCTACATGCCGTCCCGCTGGGACGCGGCGCGCCTGCACGGCACGCCACGCGCGGCCTTCAGCGGGACAGGTCGTCCTGCGTGGTGCGGGCGGGCTTCTGGCCCTGCCACACGACGCCGAGGGCGTCCTCGACGCTCCTGACGCCCTGCTCGCCGTCCAGGCCGGGCGGCACGACGAGCCGCGTGTACCCGGCACGCCTCGCCTCCTCGGCCCGCCGGATGGCGCCCTGCACGGTCCGCACCTCGCCCGCGAGGCCCACCTCGCCGAACACGGCGACGTTGCCGGGCATGGCCTTGCCGACCACGGCCGAGTACACCGCGAGCGCCACCGCGAGGTCCAGGCCGGGGTCCGGGACCTTCAGGCCGCCCGCGAGGTTCACGTAGATGTCGAGGTTCCCCAGCGCGAGGTTCAGGCGGCGCTCCAGCACGGCCAGCACCACGTCCACGCGCCGCGCGTCCAGGCCCACCACCACGCGGCGCGGGTTGGGGTACGGGGTGCGTGCTGCGAGCGCCTGCACTTCCAGCAGCATGGGCCGGTGCCCGTCCTGCGTGGCGGCCACGACGCTGCCCGGCACCCCGACGGGCCGTTCGGCCAGGAAGGCGGCACTGGGGTTCTCGACGGCCACGAGGCCCGACTCGCGCATCTCGAACACGCCCAGCTCGCCCGCCTGCCCGAAGCGGTTCTTGACGCTGCGCAGCAGCCGGAACGCGCCCACCGACTCCAGGAACACGGTGGTGTCCACGATGTGCTCCATCACCTTCGGGCCGGCGACGTTGCCGTCCTTGGTGACGTGCCCGACCAGCACGGTCGCGGTGCCGGTCTCCTTGGCGGCGCGCGTCAGGGTGGCGGTCGCGTCCCGCACCTGCGACACGCCGCCCGCCACGCCCGCCGAGTCCTCCAGCGTCACGGTCTGGATGCTGTCCACGATGCACAGCGCGGGGCGTTCCTGCTCCATGTGCGCGGCGATCATCTCGGCGCGCGTGTCGCGCGTCAGGTCGATCTCGCCCGTCACGCCGAGCCGGTCGGCGCGCAGGCGGATCTGTTCGAGACTTTCCTCGCCCGCCACGTACAGCACGCGGCCGCCCGCGCGCGCGACGAGGTCCGCGACCTGCAGCAGCAGCGTGCTCTTGCCGATGCCCGGCTCACCGCCGATCAGGGTCACGCCGCCCGCCACGAGTCCGCCGCCCAGCACCCGGTCGAGTTCCGGAAGGCCGGTCGGCGTGCGCGGCTCCTCGCGCCGCCCGACGGTGCTGAGCGCCGTGAGCTTGCCGCCGCGCACGCCGCCGTACCCGCCGCCCCTGCCGGTCGCGGCGACGCTCGGCGTTTCCTCCTCGAAGCTGTTCCACGCCTGACAGTTCGGGCAGCGGCCGAGCGGTTTCGCGGACTGGTACCCGCACGACGTGCAGACGTACTTGGTGGTGACCTTCGCCATGCGGTTCAGTCCTGCCCGGAGCCGCTCTGCGGCGTGACACGGCCGCTTCGGGGCGCTTCCGGCAGTTCGGGCGTGGTGGTGGGCCGGCCGATGCTGCGCCAGTACGTGCCGGCCTGCGGGTCGCGGCGCAGGTAGTCGCTGTCCACCAGTTCGTCCAGCAGCGTCTGTGGGTCCTGCAGGCTGACGTGGCGTTGCAGCACGGCGTCCACGTCCGCCTGCGGGTAGATGCGTCCGCCCTCGAACTGCGCGGCGAGGTGTTCCAGCACGGCGACCTGCGCGTCCCGGCGGCGCGCGGACGGCCAGATGGCGACGCGGCCCTGCTCGTCCTGGAAGGCGCTGATGCCGTTCAGGGTCTTGGCGGGCGCGAGGGTCTTCTTGTTGCGGGTGTTGCGGCGTTTGACGGGGCGGTTCATGACAACCATGTTACGTCAGGGGCGAAACCCGCGCCGGGACGCTCCCCCAATCCGCCCGTCAGGCCCCGTTCAGGGCTGCCACGGCACGCTCCGGGCGAGGCAGCCCTGGGCGCACGGCAAACGCCCCGGCCGGAACCGGGGCGCTGCAGGGAAGCGGCGGGAAGTGTCAGGCCAGGATCTGCTGCGGGGCGTTCGCACCGCGCTCGAAGCTCAGGCCGCTGTCCGTGAGGCGCACGCGGACCTGCTCGCCGTCGTCGTTGCCGATCAGCTCCAGCGCCAGCGGGTCCTCGATCTCGTCGCGCACCAGCGTCCGCAGCTGACGGCTGCTGCCCGTCGCGTGCTTCGGGCTGCGCGCCTTGAGCTTCCCGACCAGCCACGCGGCGATGCCGGGATCGAAGGTGACGTTCAGCTCGCGGCTGTGCAGTTCCTCCTGCATCTCCTCGAGCAGCTGACCGGCCACGCGCACCAGTTCCTCCTCGCCCAGCGGACGGAAGCGGATCACTTCGTCCAGGCGGTCCAGGAATTCCGGCGTGAAGATGTGCCGCAGCGGCGTGTTGCTGTCGGCGGTGACGGGCGAGAACCCGGCGGTCGGGTTGACGTTGAAGCCGGTGTTGCTCGTCATGATGATGATGGTGCGCCGGAAGTCCACGGTGCGGCCCAGGCCGTCCGTGAGGCGGCCGTCGTCCAGCACCTGCAGGAAGGTGTTGTAGATGTCCGGGTGGGCCTTCTCGATCTCGTCGAGCAGGATCACGCTGAACGGCTGGCGCCGCACCGCCTCCGTGAGGCGGCCGCCCTGCTCGTACCCCACGTAACCGGGAGGAGAGCCGATCAGTTTGCTGACGCTGTGCGCCTCCTGGAACTCGCTCATGTCCACGCGGATGAGGCTGCGTTCGCTGCCGAACAGGGTGGTGGCGAGCGCCTTGGCGAGGTGCGTCTTGCCGACGCCGCTCGGGCCGACGAACAGGAAGCTCGCGGCGACGCGCGTGCGTCCGCCCAGGCCCACGCGGGCGCGCCGCAGGGCGCTGCTGAGTGCCTTGATGGCGTCCGGCTGGCCGTACACCTGCGCGTCCAGCTGCTCTTCGAGGTTCCCGAGCTGCGAGGCCGTGTCCTCGCTGTAGATGCCGCCCATGCTGTTGATGACGCTCTCGATGTCCTCGCGCGTCACGTACGGTTCACCGTCCGCGTTCTCCGCGATGGGCAGGCCGAGGCTCATGTTGAGCCGCACGCGGCTCGCGGCCTCGTCGATCAGGTCGATGGCCTTGTCCGGGAAGTTCCGGCCCGGCAGGCTGCGCTCCCCGATCCGCACGGCGAGCTCCAGGGCCGCGTCCGGGATCTGGATGCCGTGGTGCTCCTCGTAGCGGCTTCTCAGGCCTTTCAGGATCTCCAGGGTGTCGGCGGGGCTGGGTTCCAGCACGATGACCGGCTGGAAGCGCCGCTCCAGCGCCGCGTCCTTCTCGATGTACCGGTGGTACTCGCCGGTGGTGGTCGCGCCGATCACCTGGATCTCGCCGCGCGACAGGGCGGGCTTCAGGATGTTCGCGGCGTCCAGCGTGCCTTCCGCGCCGCCCGCGCCGACCAGGGTGTGCAACTCGTCGATGAACGCCACGACCTTCGCCTGACGGAGTTCCTCGATGATCTGCCGGAGGCGCTCCTCGAACTCGCCGCGGTACTTGGTGCCCGCCACCACGCCCGACAGGTCGAGCGAGATGAGGCGCACGCCCGCCAGGTTCGGCGGGACGCGGTTCTCGTGAATGGCGAGCGCGAGGCCCTCCACGATGGCCGTCTTGCCGACGCCGGGGTCGCCGATCAGCACGGGGTTGTTCTTGGTGCGGCGCGTGAGGATCTGCGTGACGCGCCGGATCTCCTCGCTGCGGCCCACGACCGGGTCGAGCTTGCCTTCCTTGGCCTGCTTGGTGAGGTCGCGGCCGTACTCGTCGAGGAAGGGCGTCGCGACGGGCTTCGGGGCCTTCTGGCCGTCCGCCTGCGCGAGGACGCGCCAGCGGATGGTGTCGACGTCCTTGGTGAGTTCCTGCAGGATACGGAAGGCGACGCCGTCTCCCTCGCGGATGATGCCGAGCAGGATGTGTTCGGTGCTGGTGACCTGCGCGCCGAGCGTGCGGGCCTCGTGGCTGGCGAGTTCCATCACGCGGCGCGCGCGGGGCGTGATGCTGGGCGCGTCGTTCAGGCGGTTGCCTTCACCGCGTCCGATGATCTCCTCGACGCGGCGGCGCAGACCGTCGAGCGAGGCGCCGAACTCGCCGAGCAGGCTGGCGGCGGTGCCGCCCTCGCGCATCAGGCCGAGCAGAAGGTGTTCCGGGCCGACCATCGCGTGGCCCAGACGGTTGCCCTCTTCGCGGGCGTAGTGGAAAACGAGTCGTGCGCGGTCGTCGTATCTGTTCATGGACTCCCCCTGGTCGGGCCTGCATCGTCCGCGACGTTAGATGAAGATACCGTAAAGGTCATGGAAACTCCGGGCAGTATCAGGACGGAGCGGCTCGGCCTGGGCCTGGGATGACGGACATCAACGAAGGTACTGGCCTGCGATGACTTCGAGAGAACGGAGGAGCTGGCCTGCGGTGATTCTAGAGGATGCAGCGCCGATGTCAGCGCGTTATGTCTCACCATTGGCCCCCCCGTCCGGGTCCCCCCCCACCATGAAGCTCCGCCGGACCCCGCCGGACCGCCCGGAACCGTGCCGGACCGCTCCATAAGCGGCGGGCCGCCCGAACTGCAGGGCGGCCACGCTCCACCGGAACCGGCACTCGGCGGCGAAGACCGCTGCCGGGCCTCCCAGCCCTACTCGCGGAACGCCACGCGGTTGCGGCCGGTGCGGCGCGCGCAGTCCAGGCCCGCGTCCGCCCGCCCGATCACACGCTCCGGCGACTCGCCCGGCTGCGGGGTCGCCACGCCGATGCTCAGGGTCACGCTGCCCACCTGCGGGAAGGTCCGCAGCGCCACCGCGCGCCGCAGCCGCTCCGCCGCCACCAGCGCGCCCTCGAAGGCCGTCGCGGGCAGCACCACCAGGAACGAGTCCCCCGTCCAGCGGCCGATCAGGTCCTCGCCGCGCAGCTCGTCCCGCAGCGTCTGCGCCACGGCCCGCACCACGTCGTCCCCCACGCCTGTCCCGTACGTGTCCTGCACGCCCCTGAAGTGATCGATGTCCACGCGCAGCACGCTGCAGGTGCGGCGGCCCGGCCCGCGCCCCTGCGGCGCCTCCAGCTCGCGCGACTGCAGCAGCGCCGACAGGCGGGCGTTCAGCGTGCGCCGGTCCGGCAGGCCCGTCAGGTCGTCGTGCCGGGCGGGCGCCGTATCGCGGGTGTGCAGCGCGACCGGGCCGGACAGCACCCGCCACAGCACCACCGTCAGGCCCAGCAGCCCCCCGTGCAGGCCCAGCCGCACCGGCACGCTCAGGGCGGGCGTCCAGCGTTCCAGCGCCAGCGTGAACAGCAGCATCCCCAGCACCGACCCCGTCAGCAACGTCGCGCGCCACGTGCCCGCCGGAACGCGCGGCAGGCGAGGTATGGCGACGGCGCGGACACGCAGGGAAGACGAGGACGCTGGAAGCGGAGTGGCAGGATCGAAGGGGAGGCTGGTCACGGGTACTCCTGTACGGTCTGGCCGTGGGTGTCAGGCGGGAGGAAGTCGGCGGCAGGTCCCAGTCCCTGCCCGTCAGGGACAGCGGTCCGGTCTTTCTTGAGGGCAGTGTGACAGGAGGGGCGTAACCTGGGCGTTATGCGGTCGAGGACTTCTGAACGCCCACTGGGCGGGCCTGCAGGCCGAATATCGGTAAGGCGCGAGACGCCCTCGCGGCCAGTGCTGAATGAACGCACGGTCCGGACCGGGAGCGGGTCCTCCGCGCTGCACGGGCGGGGACGATGACACCCTACCGCGGCATCGGTTAAATATCGGATAACTGCCGTCCAGTGCACACTCCGCACCGCCCGGCGATCCTGGCGTGGTGCCGCGTGCCCGCCCCGATCCAAACCGATGACACGGCGCAGACGCCCGTTTCATGCCCGCCCGGTACACTGGACGCACGATGACGATCCGGGGCGAAGCGGAATTCCAGCTCGGGCAGTTCACGGCCCTCCTGACCCTCCTGGAAGGCCGCATGGACCTGAACGCCGAGGAACTGTGCCTCGTGGGGCGGGCCGAACTGCGCTTCGCGCGCTACGACGCGGCCGAACTGCACCTGCTGCGCGCCGCGCTGCTCGGCGCGCAGCACGCCAGCGTCGAGTATGCCGAGGTGCTGTTCGAGACGGGCCGCACGGACGAGGCCGCCCGTCACCTCGCGCGCGCCCTGCCGGACCTGCAGGGCACCGAGCGTGGCCGCGCCCTGCACCTCCTGACGCGCCTGCACCTGCACCCGAACGTCCAGCCAGAACCGGAAGGCGGCGAGCCGCAGCATGAAGGTGCGTCCCCGGACCCTCACCGGCACGCCGCGCCCGCGCTGCTCCTGCTGGCCGCCCGCGACGCGCAGGAGGCCGCGCAGTACTTCCTGCGGCGCGGCGAGGAGGAAGAGGCCGGGCAGGTCGCCGTCACGCTCGCCGAGATCAGCCTGCTCGGCGGTGACCTCGACCGGGCCGAACGCCTGCTGCGCCTCGCACTGACCGTCCTGAACACCGCGCCCGACCCCGGCCCGCGCGGCCGCGCCCTGCTGCTCCTCGTGCGGCTCTTCGACCTGCGCGGCGACGACCTCGCCGTGCAGGCCACCGTCGACGAACTGCAGGCCCTCCTGACGCTGGAAGGCACCGTCCGCGTGCGCCTCGCGTGGCAGGTCCTTCAGGCGGAACGCTGCGCCCTGAAAGGCGACTGGGACGCCCTCGACCGCGAGACGCAGGGCGCACTGCCGCTCGCCGCGTCCCTGCAGGACCCCCTCGCGCTCGGCCGCCTGCACCTCGCGCGCGCCGAGGGCCAGATCCGGCGCGGCCCGCCCGCAGACGCGGCGCCCGCCGCCGCCGTCCGGCACCACGCGGGCATCATCACCGAACTGGCGCGCGTGCCGCTCGCGCACGACCCGCACCTCTGGGCACTGGAAGGCCGCGCCGCCCTGCACCGCCACGACCTGGACCTCGCCGTGCCCAGACTGCAGGCCGCCACGTCCGCCTTCCGGCGCAGCGGAAGGCCGCTCGACGAACTGCGCGCCGCGCTCGACCTCGCCGCGTGCCACGCCGCCGCCCAGGACGCGGCCGCCATGACCGCCGCCCTGCAGGCCGCCCTGCCGCGCCTGCTGCGCCTGCAGGAACGCCGCGCGCTGCGCGCCCTGGTCGAAGCGCACCACGACCTGCTGCAGGACGCCTGCCAGGACCCGCGCCTCGCGCCGCACGTGCAGGCCCTGATGGACGCCGCCGACACGCAGCGCCAGTGGGTGCTGCCGCTGCGCGTCCTGACGCTCGGCGAGCAGCACGTCATGCGGCGCAGCCAGACGCTGCCGCTCCGGACGGCCGTGCCGCTCCTCGCGTACCTGCACCTGCACCCGGGCAGCACCCGCCGCGACATCCAGCTGGCCCTCTTCCCCGACCGTCCGCCCGGCGCGGCCCTGAGCGCCGTGAAGCTCGCCATTCACGCGCTGCGCCGCGAGCTCGGCCCGGACGCCGTGGAGACCAGCGGCCCGTACCGCGACAAACGCTACCGGCTCGGCCCGGACCCGCAACTGCAGTTCGACACGGCCGCCCTCGACCAGGCGCTGCAGATGCAGGACGTGAGTCGCGCCCTGCACGTGTACGCCGGACCGTTCCTGCCGTTCCACGGCGAAGGCGAATGGGTGGAGGCGCAGCGTGCCGAGCAGCTCGGGAACCTCAAGCTGCTCGTCCGCAACCGCATCGACTTCTGCCTGCGCCTCGACGACTGGGGCAACGCCCGCCTCATCTGCCAGGAATTCATGACGCGCGACCCCGACGACCTCGACGCGCCCCGCTGGCTGGACGAGATCCGGCAGCGGTCCGAGGTGATCCTGCAGCACACCGCGTCCGGCTGAAGCGGCCAGCGGCCCTGTTCCCGACAACCGTCAGCGCACTTCCGAAAGAGGAGAGGCGGATGCTCTAAAGTAACGACATTGTGTCCGAGACCTCCACTCACCCCATCTACCCGATCCGGCTGTACGGCGACCCCGTCCTGCGCCGCAAGGCCCGCGCCATCCAGAGCGTGCAGGCACCCGTCAGCATCCCCGGCTTCGCGCCGCAGACGCTCCGGCAGGTGTCCGACCAGATGATGGAAACCATGTTCGAGGCGCGCGGCGTGGGCCTCGCCGCCCCGCAGATCGGGCTGGGCCTGCGCATGTTCGTCGCCGCCGAATACGAGGACGACGAGGAAGAAGGCAGCGACGCGCCCCTCAGGAGCCGCGTGCTGCGCACCTACACCATGATCAACCCCGTCCTGAAACCCATCGACAAGCGCAAGGACGACAGCTACCAGGAAGGCTGCCTCAGCATTCCCGGCATCTACGAGGAAGGCGTGAAGCGCGCCCGTGCCGTCCGCGTCGACTACACCGACCTCGACGGGCAGACGCAGACCATCGAGGCCGAAGACTACCTCGCGCGGATCTTCCAGCACGAGAACGACCACCTGGACGGCGTGTTCTTCCTGGACCGCCTGCCGCCCGAAGTGACCGAGGAGTACCGCAAGGACCTGCTCGCCATGCAGCGCCAGTCGCGCGAGTACCTGCGGACCCTCGAACTGAACGAACGTCAGGGCCGGGCGTGACGGGCGGGCCGAAGGTCGCGTTCTTCGGCTCTCCCGCCTTCGCCGTCCCCGTGCTGGACGCCATCCGGGAGGCGTTCGAGGTGGTGCTCGTCGTCACGCAGCCCGACAAGCCGGTCGGGCGCGGCCTGCGCCTCACGCCGCCCCCCGTCGCCGCGCACGCCGCCACGCTCGGCCTGCCGCTCGCCCAGCCCGCCCGCCTGCGCGGTAACAGCGACTTCGCCGCGCAGCTGCGGGACAGCGGCGCGGACGTGGCCGTCACCTGCGCGTACGGCAAGATCCTGCCCGCCGACCTGCTCGCCGTGCCCCGCCACGGCTTCCTGAACACGCACACCAGCCTCCTGCCGCGCCTGCGCGGCGCGGCCCCCATCCAGTGGGCCATCATCGGCGGGGAACGCGTGACCGGCACCACCATCATGCAGACGGACCCCGGCATGGACACCGGCCCCATCCTGCTGCAGCAGGAACTCGCGGTGCAGCCGCACTGGACTGCGCCGGACCTCGCGGACGCCCTGCAGGCGCAGGCCAGCACCCTGATCGTGCAGGCCCTGCACGCCCTGGGGCAGCTGACGCCCACCCCGCAGGACGACGCGCTCGCCACGCACGCCCCCATGCTCAGCAAGGCGGACGGCGACGTGCGCTGGCACGACCCCGCGGCCGCCGTGTACGACCGTTACCGCGGCGTGTACGCGTGGCCGCAGACGACCGCCACCTTCGCCGGGAAGCGCGTCAAGCTGAACGCCGTCCGTCCCGCCGCCGGGCAGGGCCAGCCGGGCGAGGTGCTGGAGGTGACGGCGGACGGCGTGACCGTCGCGTGCGGCGAGGGCGCCGTGCTGCTCGTCACGGTGCAGCCGGAGAGCCGTAAACCCATGCCGGCCGCCGACTGGTGGCGCGGCACGAACGCCCGCCCCGGCGACCGCTTCGACACCGGCACGCCCGCCTGACCCGGATGCTGGTCCATGCGCGGCATTCCTGATCTGCAGGCTGACCCGCGCGCGGCATTAACGTCACCGAAAGTGCGGGCGGGTGCGCCCGCCCGCCCCGTCCCGTAGCCTGAGCGTATGACCAGACGCGACGACGAAGTGGAAGGCATTCCCGGCGAAGTGGTGGACGAAGGCACCACCGGCGAACTCCTGCAGGACAAGAACGCCGCCGAGGACATCCTGCGGTCCGATGCCGAGCAGGACGACCACAACGCCAACGACCAGCCCGGCTTCGACGACGGCCGCCTGGGCGGCTCGGACGGCGAGGACCGCCAGGGCGAACCGAACAACGAGGACGGGTACAGCGACCTCGGCGGCGACGAGGACGGCGGTGAGGGCACGCGCCGCAGCGGCGGCATCGACGGCGGCCCCGCCCGCAAGACCCCCCTGCCCGGCGACCGCAAGTAGGACGGACTCCGGCCGATCACACGACCGGCAACAGACAAGACGGAACGGCCCTGATACGGGGCCGTTCCGTCTTCGCTCGTCTCGCCTCGGGCCGGGCTATACGGGTTTGATACGCACTCCGATTGAATCCCGCGGTGTTTGCGGGTTCAATCCGACCAACGGGAGAAGGATCCAGGACGTGTTCCGGGCGATGGACGTGCAGGCGGCGCGTTCCCGACTGTACGGGAATTGGACGGAACACGTATGATCGATTCCAGGGACGCCGGGAACAGCAAAGGCATCCGTTCCTGGGCAGGACAGCGCCCTGCAGGACGCCTGCCCGCTTCCACCTCCTCAACACCGTACTTGTTGGTGCCCTTGTCGCTCGGCTGAACTCCAAAAGTTCAGATCAAAACCAGATTATTGATACCGGCAGAAATCCGAGCCGACGAGAATCGGAATGATGAGAGCGACCTTCCGCTCTCAACACATTTGGGAGGTTGATATGTCTGTGGTCGCTGCCAAGCGAAGTGACCTCAATCTATGCCGGTATCAATAGAGTGTGCACAGGAACCTGCGTTGAGGCGTGTACCCTATAGTGGGTGCTATCACCACAGGGTTCGCGCCTTTGAACCGTCATTTGGACGGCGAATTTCACAGTATTATTCTACACTGTAACCGAGAATGAACCGGACAGTACAATACATCCTACAGTTAAAACATTTCTAGATCCGCAAAAGTGAGACGTAATGATAAAAGTCATGTGGGAAGTAAAAAAACTTACCTCGAAATCGATTATTATCGGCTCAATCGGAGGTCTTCCCAATCTCAAACGCCCGAGGGAATATCCAGTATGCAAAATATGCGGCGAAGATCTAGTATATTATTTTACATTCAATATCGACCATATACAAACAGGAATCTTCTTTAGTGTATTTTATTGCATTAAATGCACCGGTAATACGACTCCAGACCTCCCTACAAGTCTTAACTCGCGAGTCAGTTATGAAGAATGTTCTGACTTGCAGCGTGAATACAGAATATTTTTCCATCCAAACGAGGAATGGATAGGGAGTATTGTTTCACCTCTGGTTCCTGCGACAATATATGGAAGTCATTCAAGACTACTTAGTTGGGCTCAAAGTCATATGGCTGGTCGCCCGTCTGACGCAGAGTTGTCCCAAAATGAACCGGGAGTATTTATGCTTCAAATACGAGAACCCGTGGGGCTAAAATTTCCGGTTATAAAAGATTCTCCAAATCAACAAGCGTATGTATTATTTTCTGACGATGAGGAGTTTCCGTACAGAGGATATTATACCTTTATTAATGAGATACCCGCATATTTTTATGCATCTGTCTCTAAAGATAATGAAATGTGCGGATTTATTATCACCGGGCGCTTTTGAAGTAAACAAGTACAACTTTTTAGGGCTGCGCAAGATATTGCGCGGGGACGGCCAGGACGACGCTTATTGATACCGGCAGAGACCCGAGTCGACGAGAACCGGAATAATGAGAGCGACCTTCTGCTCTCAACACATTGGGGAGGTCGATATGTCTGTGGTCGCTGCCAGGTGAAGTGACCTCAATCTAAGCCGGTATCAATATTCGGCGGGGGCGTACCAGTTGCGGTCCCAGCGGTGCCGGTACAGCTTCTGGAGCTGCGTGTCGCTCAGGCCCTTGCCGTCGGCGAGTGCGGCGTTGCGTTCCACGTTGCGTACGGAGCGCATGCCGACGATGACGGTGCTGACGGCCGGGTGGCTCAGCACGAAGCGCAGGGCGGTGGCGGGCAGGTCGGCCGTGCCGATGCCGAGGTCCTGTTCGATGGCGCGCAGGTGGCCCTGCAGCTCCTCCTTGCGGTTCCCGCCGAAGTACACGTTGCGGAAGTCGTCGGCGTCGAAGGTGGTGTCCGGCGTGATGTTGCCGCTCAGGGAGCCTTCGTCGAGGGCGACGCGGACGATCACGCCGACGCCGTGCGCGCGGCAGGCGTCGAGCAGGCGGTCCTGGGGCGTCTGGTCGAAGACGTTGTAGATGACCTGCACCGTCTCGACGACGCCCGCCTCGACGGCCCGGACGGCGTTGTCCGGCTGGTGGTCGTTGATGCTGATGCCGAAGTGCCGGATCTTGCCGTCGCGTTTGAGTTGCGTGACGGCGTCCTGCCAGTCGCCCTGACCGAGCCAGCTGTCGTCCCAGACGTGGAACTGCTGCACGTCGAGGGTGGTCATGCCGAGGTTGGCGAGGCTGGTGTCGGTGCTGGCGATCACGTACTCACCGGGGAAGACGTCCTGCACGCTGCTGCCCGGCTGGGCGGGCCAGATGCGGTTCTTGGGGGGGATCTTGCTGGCGACGAGCGTGCCGGGGTTGGCGCGGGCGACCTGTCCGACGAGCTGTTCGCTGTGGCCTTCGTTGTAGGCGAGGGCGGTGTCGATGAAGTTGCCGCCGAGGTCGATGTAGCGCTGCAGGGCGCGGGTGCTTTCCTGGTCGTCCGCGCCGACCCACTGGGTGCCGCCGATGCCCCAGGCGCCGTAGCCGACCTCTGAGACCATCAGGCCGGTCTTGCCGAGGGGGCGTCTGAACATGCTTGCGGTGGGGTCGGGGGTGGTCATGTTCCTTCTGTAGCCCGCAGGGTGTGCGGGGGGCAAGCCCTGTTTCCTTCATCAATTACAAGCGTAATTTTTTATTCCGCTTTACTTGACGTTTGTAAGTGTCTGGCGCTAGAGTGACCTGAAATGATCGGCGGCGCCCGCCGTGCCCCGCCCGGACCGACCCGCCACCCAGGAGTGTTCATGACCGAAGCAGCCCCCCTCATCCCGGCCCGCAGCTGGGCCATCATCGACAGCACCCTGCGCGAAGGCGAACAGTTCGCCCGTGGCAACTTCAAATCCGACGACAAGATCGAGATCGCCCGCGCCCTGGACGCCTTCGGTGCCGAGTTCATCGAACTGACCACCCCCATGGTCAGCGCCCAGACGGCCCGCGACATCCGCAAGATCGCCGACCTGAACCTCAACGCCAAACTCCTCACGCACGTCCGCTGCGCCATGGAAGACGTGCAGCGCGCCGTCGACACCGGCGTGGACGGCCTCGACCTGCTGTTCGGCACCAGCAGCTTCCTGCGCGAGTTCTCGCACGGCAAGAACATCGCCCAGATCATCGAATCCGCCCAGAAGGTCATCGGCTGGCTCAAGACCAACCACCCCACCCTCGAACTGCGCTTCAGCGCCGAGGACACCTTCCGCAGCGAGGAAGCCGACCTGATGGCCGTGTACAAGGCCGTCTCCGACCTCGGCGTGCACCGCGTCGGCCTCGCCGACACCGTCGGCGTCGCCACGCCCAGACAGGTGTACACCCTGGTGCGCGAGGTCCGGAAGGTCATCCACGAGGACTGCGGCATCGAATTCCACGGGCACAACGACACCGGCTGCGCCGTCAGCAACGCCTACGAGGCCATCGAGGCGGGCGCCACGCACATCGACACCACCATCCTGGGCATCGGGGAACGCAACGGCATCACGCCGCTCGGTGGGCTGCTCGCCCGCATGTTCACCTTCGACCCGCAGGGCCTGATCGAGAAGTACAACCTCGAGATGCTGCCCGAACTCGACAACATGATCGCCCGCATGGTCGGCCTGCCCATCCCGTGGAACAACTACCTGACCGGCGAGTTCGCGTACAACCACAAGGCCGGCATGCACCTCAAGGCCATCTACCTCAACCCCGGCGCGTACGAGGCCATCCCCCCGCAAGTGTTCGGGGTGGGGCGCGTCATCCAGGCGGGCAGCAAGGTGACCGGCAAGCACGCCATCCAGCACAAGGCCCGCGAACTCGGCCTGCACTACGGCGAGGACGCTCTGCGCCGCGTCACGGACCACATCAAGGCGCTCGCCGAGACGGACGAACTCGACGACGCGCACCTCGAGAAGGTGCTGCGCGAATGGGTCAGCGCGTGAAGGGTGCGCCCACACGTGACGCCGTGAACCGTACCCCTGCACGCGACATACTGCCCGCGTGAACGACCACCCCGCCCCCTACCGCGTCCTGTCGCCCGCCCGCGTGCCGGGCGGCAAGACCGTCACCGTATTCCCCGACGTGCACGGCGACCTGCAGGCCCGCGCCGCCGCTGCGGGCACGCCCCTGAGCGTCTTCGTGCAGCACGTCAACGTCTCGGACGTCGTGCTGCGCGTGTTCACGCCCGACCGCGAGAAGGGCGACAGCGACAGTGGCGCCCTCGCGGCCCTCTCGTGGCTGTTCGGACGGCAGGAGATCGGTGACCTGACGGACGTCACCATGGGCGGCGACACCACGCCCGCCCAGATGTGCGGCGGCGAGTGGCTGCTGCGCCAGGGCGACCCGCAGGTCCAGCCGCAGGACGTGCCGGACCTCGCCCACCTGCTCGGCCTGCAGGCCGCCGGACCCGCGCACGTGGCCCGCATCGCCCGCCCGAACCTCGCCGTGGCCCTGCCCGGCCTCCCCGACCTGCAGCGGGCCGCGCCCCACCCGGACGCCGTCCGGCAGCTGGGCGAGGCGACCGGCACGACCGGCCTCATCCTGTACGTGCCGGGCGGCGCGGCAGACCTGGGGCGCGCCGACGTCAGCTTCCGCGCCTTCGGGCCGCTGCGCGGCTTCACGGAGGACGCCGCCAGCAGCAACATGCTCGCCTGCCTCGTCGGGGTGCTCGGCGCGCGTGGGCTGCTCCCAGAAGGGAACCTCCTCACCGCGCACCAGCTGCGCCCCGGCCAGCCCGCCCGCCTGCAGGCGCAGTACGTCGCCACGCCGGACGGTGCGGAAGGCGTCTGGGTGGGCGGCACCGCCCGCCGCGAGGACGCAGGGGCCGACACCTGAACCGGGGACCCGTCCGGGCTACTGGTTGCTGAGGAAGGCCGCCTGGTTGCGGTAGAAGTCCCGCACGGAGAACGTCGTGAACTGCCCCACCACGTCGAGATGATCGACGTTGTTCAGCCGTCCGAGCCGGTACCACTGGCCCGGCTGCGTGACCGTGCCGGGCGTGTACTCGCGGTACGTCTGCCCGAGCGGCGCGTTCATGACCTTGACGGGCACGATGCCGTCGTTCTCCCACCAGCTGCTGTCGTACGTGAAGGCCCCGCGCAGGCTGCGCCCGCCGAGGTTGCCCAGGCCGGGGCTGAGCGGCCACGCGTACGGGTACGCGATCGGCGCGAAGATCGGGTTCGTCTGGGCGGTCGGGTACTGCCAGCCGCTCAGCAGGCCCCGGTACGTGGACACCGTCTCCCACGAGAAGTACCGGGTGTCGGGACTGCGCCCGATGAAGGCGTTCTCGGCGCTGGCCGAGTCGGGCTCCAGCGCGTACGCGGCCTGGTCGGTGCTCTTCCAGAACGGCTGGGCGGGATCGAAGACGCGGTCCGTGTAGCTCTGGAAGCTCTCGCCCGCCTGCCGCCGGAAGCCCCACTGCCCCAGGTCGAAGTTGTAGAGGGTGCCGTTGCCTGCCCCGGCGGTGCCTGCCAGGGACAGCACCAGGTCCTTCAGGAAGGGCAGCATGGTCTGCAGGTTGTCGGCGGCGGGACTGCCGGTGTTCGTGCCGGACACGGTCATCACGGACTTCACCCAGCCCCTGCGGCCGCCCGTGTAGAGGTTGCCGTTCGCGGCGTTGGCGGGGCTGCCGTCTTCGAGGAGTTTCACGAGCAGCAGCGAGGTCGGTCCGCCCAGGCTGTGCCCGATCAGGTTGACGGGGTGCTGCGCGTCCCACTGCGGGTAGAAGCCGGGGTAGCACTTGTCCGGGTCGCTGCGGCTGTGCCCGGCGCTGCTGGCGTGCGCCGCGCCGTAGTCCACGCAGCCGCCCTTGATCTGGGCGTACAGTTCGGCGGCCCGGTCCCAGTTGCTGCTGATGGGGCCGACGCTGGCGGTGTGCACGCTGTACCCGAGGCGTTTCAGGTCTTCCTGCACGTCCACCTGCAGGCCCCCGAAGTACGGGACGCCGAGCGCTTCGCTGCGGCCCCAGCCGAGCAGGCCGTGCACGAGCACGATGGGGACGCTTCTGTCGCCCGTGGCCTGCGCGGTCATGCCGGTTCCGCCGGGGGACGTGCGGGACAGGTCGGTGGTGGGGCCGGGCGTGCCGGGTTCGGGCGTGGCGGTCCGGGCCGCGTCCTGGCGGGCCTGGTACGTGTCGGGCGGCGTGGCAGTGGGGGTGGCAGCGGTGCCGACCGTGGTGCTGGCGGCGCCGGTCGTGCCGGTCGGTGCGGCGGGACCGCAGGCGGCCAGCAGGGCCAGTGTCAGCAGGGGCAGGGCGCGGAGGGCGGCGGTGAGGCGGGACGCGGGACGTTCCTTCGGTGCGGGCATGGGCACTCCTCGGAAGACTGGGAACTGTGGACGGCGCGGTCCGCAGGCGGGCACGCGCGGCCTGGGAGGCCCTGGGCGTGGCTTGCCGTGCGGTCCGTGCCGTCCGGATGGCGGACCGGGGCGGGGCTGGAGCGGGCGGGGTCCGTGGAAGGGTCCACGGGGCGTCGGGTTGTGTGGTTCGCTGCTCATCGTGACAGACGGGCCGCCCGGTTTCTGGACTGTAAGTGCAATTTTGGACCGCGCCGCCGGGGCAGGGTGGAGGGTGGTGGGGTGCGTCCTGCCGCCGTGCAGGGCGGGCCTGCCGTGCCGGGAGGCTGTCTAGACGGGACGTGTCACCCGGCGGGGAAGGCGTCCGGGGGCGCGGGCGTCCGGGAGTACAGTCGGGACATCCTGAACGCCTCCCCCTACATCCATCCACCCTCACTCCTCCAGGCGTGCCGGCGACCCCGCCACGCGGCGCGGCCATGACTTCCAGCCCGGCGCAGCCAGGGCTGCCGGACGTGATGCCGGACCTGCCGCCGCCCACCCTGCGCGACTTCCGCCGGGACTTCTCCTTCAGCGCCGCGCTCGCCGGACTGGTGGCGGTGGTCGTGAGTTACAGCGGCAACATCGGCCTGTTCGTGTCGGCCTTCGCGGCGGGCCACTACAGTCACGCGCAGGCGGTCAGCGCCATGACGGCCATGTACCTCGGCATGGCGCTCGTCGGGGCGGTGCTCAGCTGGCGGTACCGCGCGCCAGTCGTGACGGGGTGGATCTCGGCGGGCCTGGCGATCCTGGTGCAGGACTCCGGGCGGTTCACCGTCCCGGAGATCGTGGGGGCGCTGCTGGCGAGCGCCGCCCTGCTGGCCGTTCTGGGCGTGACGGGCCTGTACGACCGCCTGACCCGCCGGATTCCGCCGCCGCTGTCGGCGGCGCTGCTGGCGGGCGTGCTGCTGCCCTTCGTGCTGCGCGGCGCGGCGGCCACCGCGACCCTGCCGGGCGTGGTCGTGCCGATGCTGCTCACGTACGTCGCGCTGCGGACCCTGACGCCGCGCGCCGCCGTGCCGGGCGTGCTGCTGGTCGGGGTGCTCGCTTCGGCCCTGACGGGAACGCTGCACCCGCTGCCCGCCGGGAGCCGGGTGTGGGGGTCGCTGCACGCGGTCGTGCCTGCCTTCAGTGCGCTGTCGTGGCTCAGCCTGACGCTGCCGGTCACGGTGCTGGCGCTGGCGTCGCAGCACCTGCCGGGCATGGAGATCCTGCGCCTGAGCGGGTACCGGAACGTGCCCGCCTCGCCGGTCGTGGGCGGCACGGGCCTGATGGCGTTGCCGCTCGCGGTATTCGGGAGCATCGGGATCACGGTGGCCGCCATCACGGCCGCCATCTGCACCGGGCCGGAAGCGCACGCGGACGTGCGGCGGCGGTACGTGGCGGGCGTGATGTGCGCCGTGTGGTACGCGCTGCTGGGCGTGTTCGGCGGCGCGGTGATCGTGGGGGCCGGGGCGCTGCCGCTGCCGATGATTCAGGCGCTGGCAGGGCTGGCGCTGCTGGGCACGGTCGTGAGCGCGGTGGTGGCGGCCCTCGCCGAGGCGCGCTGGCGGGAGAGCGCGGCACTGACGCTGGTGGTGACCGCGTCGGGCCTGAGCCTGTGGGGGCTGAGCAGTCCGCTGTGGGGGCTGCTGGTGGGCGGCCTGAGCGCCGTGCTCATGCGGCGGCGGGAGAATCGGGCGTCCCGCTGACGTGCCCGCCTGCCGCTCCGGCGTGAACCCCGGCAGCCGGGTTGGCAAACGAAGCAGATTCCTCTAGAATTCCTTTCATTTGCAAGACTCTCCGGTCTGCACGCCACCCCACCCCCAGGAGCACCCCATGACCGACCCCACCCCGGCCCCCACACCCCACACCCCCCCACAGACCATGGCCGAAAAGATCCTCTCGCACCGCGGCCACCACACCGTCTACGCCGGACAGCTCGCCGTGGTCGAAGTGGACCAGGTGATGGTCGTCGACAGCATCGCCCAGAGCTTCATCGAACGCATGACACGCGACCTCGCCGCCGTGCCGAAATTCCCCGAGCGGGTCAGCATCGTCATCGACCACGTGGCCCCGGCCAGCACGGTCAGCGTGGCACAGGCGCAGAAGGAGGCGCGGGAATACGCCCAGCAGACCGGCGTGCGCCTCTTCGATGTGGGGCGCGGCATCTGCCACCAGGTCCTGATGGAAGAGGGCCTCGCCCGGCCCGGCTGGATCGTCCTCGGCAGCGACAGCCACAGCACCACCTATGGCGCCGTCGCCGCTTTCGGCACCGGCATGGGCGCCACCGACATCGCTCTCGCCGCCGCCAGCGGCAAGATCTGGCTCCGCGTTCCCGAAAGCGTCAGGGTCACCTTCACCGGCGACCTGCAGACGGGCGTGAGCGCCAAGGACGTCGCCCTCGAAATGATCCGCCGCCTCGGCGCGGACGGCGCCACCTACATGAGCATCGAAATGCACGCCGGCGACCGCTTCACGCGCGGCGAACGCATGACGCTCGCCAACCTCTGCGTCGAAGCGGGCGCCAAGGTCGGCCTCGTCGTGCCCGGCGGCGAGATCCTCACCGACTACGGCTACGACGTGCCCGAATGGATCTACCCCGACGACGGAGCCAGCTACGTTCAGCAGATCGAGATCGACCTGAGCACCCTGCGCCCCCGCATGAGCGCCCCCAGCGAGGTCGACAACGTGCACGACGTCGCCGACCTGCGCGGCATCAAGGTCGACCAGGTGTTCATCGGCACCTGCACCAACGGCCGCCTCGACGACCTGCACGCCGCCGCCGACGTCCTGCGCGGCCACCGGGTGGACCCCACCACCCGCCTGCTCGTCATTCCGGCCAGCAGTCAGGTGATGGAAGACGCCATGGCCGACGGCACCCTCCTCACGCTCATCCAGGCGGGCGCGGTGCTCGGCACGCCCGGCTGCGGCCCCTGCATGGGACGCCACCAGGGCGTCCTCGCGCCCGGCGAGGTCTGCGTCAGCACCAGTAACCGCAACTTCATCGGCCGCATGGGCGACAAGGACGCCAAAGTCTATCTGGCCTCGCCCGCCGTGGCCGCCGCGACCGCCATCATGGGCCGCGTGGCCCTGCCGGAAGACATCCTGAACGCCGGATGACGCCGCGCACGCCACACGACGCGCCACGCGGCGAAACGCTGTCCCCCGGCGAGGTCCATGCATGAACATCAGACTCGACCACAGCGTCCTGCACGTCACCGACTGGGACCGCTCCAACGCCTTCTACCGTGACGTGATGGGCGCGGAAGTCATCCCGCGCGGCGCGGGATTCTTCTCCCGCTTCGGGAAGGCGCAGCTCAACCTGCACGGCCCCGGTCTGAGCCCCACCCCGCTCTCGCGGCATGGTGTGGCGGTCGAACTCGGCCCGGTGCCCCGTTTCGGTGCGGGCGGCGAGGGCGTCAGCGTGTACTTCCGCGACCCGGACGGCAGCCTGCTGGAATTCATCAGTTACGAGGGCCGCCCGTGACGACCCTCCCCATCTACCAGATCGACGCGTTCACGCGGCGCGTGTTCGGCGGGAACCCGGCGGCCGTGATGCCGCTCCCCGCCCCGCTTCCGGACGCGACCCTGCAGGCGCTCGCCGCCGAGAACAACCTGTCCGAGACGGCCTTCCTGACGGGCGGTCCGGGCCGCTACGGTCTGCGGTGGTTCACGCCGACGCAGGAGGTGAACTTCTGCGGTCACGCCACGCTCGCGGCCGCGTGGGCCGCGTGGAACGTGCTGGGTGACGACGCGCCCCACCTGAGCTTCACGACCCGTATGGGTGATCTGCGAGCCGGGAGCGGCGAGGACGGCGCGGTGCGCCTGGACCTGCCGCGCCTCGATCCGGTCCCCACGCGGCGGACCTGCGCCGAGCTGCAGGCCATGCTGGGCGTGCCGGTCCGGGAGGTGTTCGAGGTGACGGGCGGGAACTTCAGCGTGTTCGCGGTCCTGGAGTCCGAGACGGCCGTGCGGACCCTCGTGCCCGACTGGGCGCGCCTGGGAGACATCGACGACCTCGTCGTCACGGCCCGCGCCGACCCTGGCAGCGGCGCGGACTTCGTGTCGCGCTGCTTCTGCCCCGGCATGGGCATCCCGGAGGATCCCGTGACGGGCTCCACGCACAGCACCCTCACTCCGTACTGGGCGGCCCACCTGAACCGCACGGTCCTGCAGGCCCGGCAGGTGTCGGCGCGCGGCGGGGCACTGCGCTGCGAGCTGCAGCCGGAGCGCGTGCACGTCAGCGGGCACGCCGTCCTGTACCTGCAGGGCACGGTAACCCTGCCGTCCCTGGAGGGGGAGGGCGGGTGACGGGCGCGGTGCGGGCGCACCCGGCGCACCTGCGCGCGATCCTGACGGTGCCGCTGCGGCCCGGCACGGACGCCCGTGACCCCGCGTTGTGGGCGCGGACGCTGCCCACGTGGACGTTCACGGACGTGCGCGGCCCGGACGGGCGGCTCGTGCCGGAGGCGGAGGCCATCGTGCGGCTGGTGTCGCCCGCCGATCAGGGGCAGGTACGGGCGGGCGCGGTGCTGCTCGCGCACGCGCTGCAGTCGAGCGATCCGCCGCCGCTGCTGGCGCACCTGACGCCGGACGGGCGGGCCGTGACGCTCCGCGTGTTCGCGCGGTACCTGACGGAACTGCAGGCGCTCGCGGAACGCGTGACGGAGGCCCTGTCGCGCGAACCGGCGTTCCTCGTCACGCCGGACCTGCGGGTCATCGTGGCGATCGTGGTGGACGGCGTGCGGCACGACCTGACGGGTGGCCGCGTGCAGCCGGGCCGGGGCGGCGCGTGGCGCAGCTTCTATCACGGCAACAAGTACGCCGTGAATGTCACGCTGGGCGTGCTGCTCGTCACGCTGGCCGTCGTGCTGGTCTTCACGCCGAGCGCGCCGTACACGCCGCTCGGGAAGGTCTACGGCCTGAACGAGCGGGTGCTGTCGGCCGTGCTGCTCAATGCCCTGCTGCTGGGGTCGCAGTTCATGTCTTTCGTCCGTCACCGTGCCCTCATCGTGTGGGAACGCCCCTAGCGCGCCCCTGTGACCGTGGAGCGGTTCCCGGTCACGTCAGGCGCGCACGTTCCGCCCGCCCACCCGCACGCCTCAAAGGAGAACCAGCATGCCCCGAATCTGGAAATTTGGCGATTCAGTCAACACCGACGACATCCTTCCCGGCAAGTTCGCGCCGTTCATGGCGGGCGAGGACGTCTTTCAGACGTTCGCCTTCCATTACATCCGCCCGGAGTTCGCGGCGCAGGTGCGGCCGGGCGACCTGCTGATCGGCGGGAAGAACTGGGGGCTGGGCAGCAGCCGCGAGTACGCGCCGCAGGCCCTCAAGAAACTGCAGGTGGGCGGCATCGTCGCGCCCAGCTTCGCGCGCATCCATTACCGGAACCTGCTGAACCTCGGCATTCCGGCCTTCGAGGCGGACCTGACGCACGTGCTGCACGACGGGGATGACGTGACGCTCGACATGGAGAGCGGCGAACTGCGGCGCGGGCCGGACGTGTTCCACCTGCCGCCCGCCCCGGAGTTCCTGCGGGAGGCGCTCGCGGAGGGCAGCATCCTGGCGTTCTACAAGAAGCACCAGCGGTTCCCCGGAGAGAAGGAAGGCTGACACCGGCCCCGCCGGGTTCCTTCCCGGAAAGGAATTGCCCCGCACACGGGCGGGGCGTCTGCTCAGGTGGCGTGCGGGAGGACGGCGTCCGTCACGGCAGCCGCGACCGCGTCCTGCACGAGGGCCGACAGCAGCATCGGGTCGGCGGGCGGGAGGGTGCCGCTGCTCAGCATGAAGGCACTGTCGCCGTCCCAGGCGGTGTGGCTGGGCCGGATGACGCGCGCCAGGGCCGTCTGCGCGGCGTCCGCGAGGCGTTTCGCTTCGGGCTTGCCGAGCAGGTGCTGCGTGACGACGGCGACGAGCGTGGTGCTCTCCACGTCGCCGGGCGTGAACGCGGTCGCGCCCGGCCCGCTGCCGGGACCGGCGATCACGCGGCCCGCCCCGTCCAGCACGTCTCCGATGGGGTTCACGACCGCGACCGCGCCGACACTCACGCCGTGCCGCGACACGAACGCGCTGCCCAGCCCGCCGGGCGACGTGTGGGCCGGACCCAGGTACTTCCCGGCGGTCGCGCCCGTCCCCGCGCCCACCCGCCCGCGCGGGACGGGCGCGCTGCTGGCCGTGCTGGCCGCGAGGTACCCGTGCTCCTCCAGCGGGCGGGCGCGCGGGTTCCCGACGCCCAGGTCGTAGATGACGGCGGCCGGGACGAGCGGCACGCGCGCGAACGGGGTGGGGTGCCCCACGCCCTGCTCTTCCAGCCAGCGCACCACGCCGCTCGCGGCGCCCAGCCCGAAGGCGCTGCCGCCCGTGAGCAGCACGGCGTGCACGCGTTCCACCTTCTTGTCCGGGGCGAGGAGCACGCCCTCGCGCGTGCCGGGGCTCGGGCCGAGGAAACTCGCGCTCGCCACGGCCCCGTCAGGCGGGCACAGCAGGACCGTGCAGCCGGTCCGGGCGACGGTGTCCGTCCAGTGCCCGACCAGAAAGCCGGGAACGGCCGTCAGGGTGGTGTTCGTCATGCTGACGCCCATCCTAGAGCACCAGCACTGAAGCACCGGTCATGGACACGCGGTCTGCCGGGCACAGCGGGGCAGCGACGTGCCGGAGCGGCCAGGGCGGTATGCTCGGGCATGACCGACACCGCACCGCACGGGACCTTCCGGGTCGAGCCGCTCACGTTCACGTCGCTGGACCGTACCCTGCGGGCGGAACTCGTGAAACCGGACGGGGACGGTCCCTTCCCGGCTGTCGTCGTGATTCACGAGGCGTTCGGCCTGAACCGCAACATCCGCGAGGTCGCGCAACGCTTCGCGGCCGAGGGGTACGTGGCGCTCGCCGTGGACCTGTTCTCCGGCCGGAACGCGGCCGTCTGCATGGCCCGCTTCATGGGCGGCATGCTCCTGAACTCGCTGGACCACGCGGGCATTCACGACCTGCGCGCCGCGCTCGACCTGCTCACGGCGCGCGGTGACGTGCGACAGGACCAGCTGGGCGCGGTCGGGTACTGCATGGGCGGCAGTTTCGCGGTGGCGCTCGCCTGCACCGACGGTCGCCTGAAAGCCATCGCGCCGTACTACGGCATGAACCCGCGCCCGCTGGAGGCCGTGGAGCGCTCCTGCCCGGTGGTCGGCAGTTACCCGGGCCGGGACTTCACCACGCGCGCCGGGCAGGCGCTGGAGGCCGAACTGGACCGCGCGGGCGTCCCGCACGACATCAAGGTGTACGAGCACGCCAGACACTCCTTCAACAACGATCACGCGCCCAGCTACGACGCGGCCGCCAGCCGGGACGCGTGGGAGCGCACCCTGAAGTTCTTCGCGCAACACGTGCGCGGCGAACCTCGCCCCGCCTGAACCGCCCCGTGCGGCGTGCGGGGCCGGGTCAGCGCGTGCCGCGTCGCCGCAGCAGCAGCGCGAGCCGTTCGGGCGTCATGCGGTAGTACGGCTGCCCGCCGATCCGCACGACGGGCGCGTCCTCGGCGTCTGCGCCGCACTGACTGAGGGCCAGTTCGGTGTTGCCGTCCGACGTCACCATGCCGGGACTGATCCGCAGTTCGTTCCAGATCGTCTCGAGAAGCGCCTCGCGCACCTCCGGGTTCAGTCCGTCAATACACAGTTCGATGCGGGTCACAGGCATGGACCGCCATCCTAGCCCAAATGAGGACTCTCTGTGGAGTCGCGCTGGCCGCGCCCACTACACTGAACGCATGACGTCCGAGCCCGCCCCTGTTCACCCTCACGGTCCCGATCCCCTGGGCGCGGCCGGCCTGCAGGTCGGCGTGCCGCTGCGCCTGCACGGCGACGACGCGCAGCGCGAACTCGGTCAGCGCCTCGCGCCCACCCTGCCCGCCGGAACCGTCCTCTTCCTGGAGGGCGAGCTGGGTGCGGGCAAGACGACGCTCTCGCAGGGCCTCGCGCTCGGGCTGGGCTTCACGGGCCTCGTCAGCAGCCCCACGTACGCCCTCATGCAGGTGTACCCGGTGCCGCACGGGACGCTGCTGCACGTGGACGCGTACCGGGTGCGGCACCCGCAGGAACTGTACGAGATGGACCTCGAACGCCTGATCGCCGAGGCCCGCCTGAGCCTGATCGAGTGGGGCGAGGCCTTCTACGACGATTACCCGGACGCGCCGCTGCTGCGTCTGTCGCACGTGGACGGCGAACCGGACGTGCGCGACCTGCTGCGCGTCCGCTGAACGTCCGCTGCCGTGGATCAGCAGTGCGGGCCGCCCCATCACCGGGCGGCCCGCACTGCCGAGCGGCTGATTTCAGTGGCCGGTGGCGGCGAGCGGGACGGGCCGCAGGCGGCGGCGCATGCCTTCGGCGTACTCGCCGAACTCGAGCAGCAGGTCGCGCACGTCGCCGCGCAGGTAGTACTGCCCGCCCGGCATGGGCGTCAGCGCCAGGAACGGCGGGCGGCTGAGCGTCTCGAGGACGCTGTGCAGTTCGGCGGTGTTCACGCCGCTGCCGAGCCGTTCCGCGAGGCGGGGGACCTGCACGAGGCTGTGTGCGGGCTGCTGCGCGAGCGTCAGCAGGACGTGCGAGAAGCTGCCGCGCTGCGCGAGGTGCGCACTCACGAGTTCCGCGACGCTCTCGACGCTCTCCTGATCGAAGGACCCGGTGTTCCAGTACCCGCGCAGGTCGATGGGGGAGAGGGGCGCGAGGCGCGCGTGTTCCAGCAGGGCGTCGAGCGCGGCGAGCGTGAAGCGCGGGATGCCCTGGGGGCGCTCGTCCTCGCGGGTGAGGAGCGCCATGTAGTCGCAGGGTTCGCGCCACGCGGGGGTGGTGAGGGCCTGCGGGGTGGTGGCGAGCAGGACGCTGTAACTGTGGTTGCCGAGCTCGGCGCGCAGGCGCACCACGCCGCTGCCGAGGTGGTCGCAGGTGTAGCCGGTCAGGCGCGCGAGGGTCGCGAGTCGGTCCTCGGCGCCCTCTTGGGCGGGCGCGGGCAGCGTGACGGTCACGGGGGCGTTCTGCGGGCGGGTCAGGGTGGCGGCCGCGGCCGTGGTGGCCGGAGCGCTGGCCGTGCCGGTGGGCGCGGGCGTGACGGGCAGGCGCACCACCTGCGGGGCAGGCGTGCTGTGCGGCTGGCCGCCCGGGCGGGTGGTGATGGCCGTGACGCTGCCCGTCTGCGCGGGCTTCTGCACGGCGGGGCTGGCCGGAGCGGGCGTGACGATCGGCTGTGCGGTGGCCTGCGAGGTCTGGGGCTGGACGGCCTGGGACTGGACACTCTGGGGCTGGGGGGCGGCGTCCGCGTCCTGCTGGGCGCCGCTGTGGGCGGCTGCGGGCCGGTCGGCGCGCACCTGCACGGTCCGCGTTTCCCCGGAGGGTTTCTGCGCGGTCTGCGGCGCCGCCTGGGTCTGGCCGGTCTGCCCACCACGGGTGAGGACCGTGCCGCCTGCGGCCGTGCGCGCGTCGGAACGGGCGTCCGTACGGGCCTGCTCCGCCTGCACCTGTTCGGCGCTCACGCGTTCGGTGCGGACCTCGCGGACGTGCGGGGTCGCGTGGATCACGACGCGTTTCTCCAGCACGGGCGGCGGGGTCGGGGCGGGCCGCGCGGGGCGGTCGCTGCTGGGGGCGGGGCGCGCGTGCGGTTTGACGATGCAGTCCACCGTGAATTCCCGCTCGCCTGCCGGGGTGAGCAGCAGCACGTCGTTCACGCCCATGTTGTGCGTCCGGTACAGGTCGCCCATGCCGGTCACGCGGCCGCGCGGGCGATCCACCGTGACGGGGAAGCGTTCGCCGCGGCTGTCCTGCAGGGTCAGGGGGCCGTCGTGCGGGAACAGCGGTTGCAGGTACTTCAGCAGCCGCAGGCTGCCTTCGGCCAGGCAGGGCCGGGTGATGATGTACCGCGTGGCGTGCTCCGTGACGTTCTTCTGCCCTGCGTTCTCTGCCGCGTCCATCAACTGTTTCCCCCGTTGCTTCGTGCAGATTCCTGGGTCCGGAATCCGTGATCTCGTTCCTGAATCCGGACCGGATGGAGGCCCGGACATCTCTGACCGACTGGGTGTGCCGGACCGTGCGGGTCCCGCCGTTCACCTGTCAAGCGTGGCCGCTGCGCGGCCCGCTTCACAAGATACGTCCTACTGTACCGAATAACTCAGCCTACAGCATGTCGCAGGGCCGTTGTGGCCTGTCATCCGCCCGGAATGTATGTCATGCGCGAAATCACACTTTATTTTTATGAAGTGGCGGAATATGGCAGTGATGTGAGGGCACGCACACCGTTCCACAGCGCACTCCGAGGGGAACGCCGCATGTTCCGGCTTATAGTGACCTGACTTCACCCGGCCGTGGGACGGCCACGACCGGACGGAACACCAGGGAAGGCCAGCGGAATGCAGGCGTGCGAAGGAGCGTGGGCGGCTGTTCGGGACGGTGGGAGTACGGGACATTCTGGACGTGCTGCTGGTGGCGGCCCTGATCTACCAGGGGTACCTGCTCGTCAACGGGACGCGCGCCGTGAACGTCGTGCGTGGCGTGGTGATCTTCGCCGCCATCTGGCTCCTCAGTTCCCTGGCGGGCCTCGCCGCCCTCAGCTACCTGCTCGGCCGGGCCGGAACGGTCGGCCTGTTCGCGCTCGTGGTGGTGTTCCAGCCGGAACTGCGCGCCGCGCTCGAACGCCTGGGCCGCCCGCGCACGCGCGGCACCGGGCGCGGCAGCGCGGCCCTGCTGGACCTGTCGCGCGCCGCCGAACGCATGGCGGAACGCAAGACCGGCGCCCTCATCGCCATCGAGCGCCTCACGCCGCTCGGCGAGTACGCCCTGAGCGGCGTCACGCTCGACGCGCAGATCAGCGCGCCCTTCCTGGAGGCGCTGTTCGCGCGCAACGCGCCACTCCACGACGGCGGCGTGATCGTGCAGGGCGACCGCGTGGTGGCCGCCGCGTGCCTGTTTCCGCTGCAGGCGAGCGACGGCACGTACCGCCGCTACGGCACCCGGCACCGCGCCGCGCTCGGCCTGTCGGAACTGACGGACGCCGTGGTGCTCGTGGTGAGCGAGGAGCGCGGCAGCATCCGCATCGCGCTGCAGGGACGGCTCGGGCCGGAACTGACGGTCGGGGAACTCCGGGACCGCCTGCGCGAACTGGTGTATGAGGAGACGCTGTGACCCCCACGACCCGGCCCGCCGGAACGCACGGAGGCGCGCCGTGAGCTGGCAGGGCACCGTGCGCCGCTGGACGCGCCCACACTACCTGTGGCGGCGCGCGACGCACAACCTCCTCCCGAAACTCGCGGCGCTGCTCGTCGCGCTGCTCGTGTGGCTCGTCGCGACCGCCGACCGCCGCGCGAACATCGAGGTGGGCTTCGACGTGCCGCTGGAAGTGCGCGACACCACGGGCGGCAGCAGCAAACGCGCCGTCAGCGACCTGCCCGCCACGGTCCGCGTCACGCTGAGCGGCCAGCGCTCCCGGCTGCAGGGCCTGCAGGCCAGCAAGATCGAGGCGACCGTGGACACCACCGGCGCGCAGGAAGGCAGCTTCAACCTGCCGGTCGAGGTGCGCGCCCCGGACGGTACGAAGTCCCTGCGTGTGCTGCCCGCGCGCGTGCAGGGCTTCGTGGACAGCCAGCTGACCCGCCGGATCGCCGTGACGCTCAGCGTGCCCGCCCCGCCCGCCGGGACCCTGCCGCGCTACGCGCTCAGCCCGCGCGTGACGCTGGTCAGCGGCCCGAACCGCCTCGTGAAGACGGTGGAGCGCGTCATCAGCGAACCGCTCGCGCTGGACCCCTCCGAGGAGGGCAGCGGCAGCCTCGTCGCCCTGAACGCGCAGGGCGAACCGGTGACCGGCATCACGCTCAGCCCACAGACCGTCACGGTACGCCGCACGGACCTCGGCACGCTGCCCGTCCGGACGATCGGTGTGGTGCTGTCCCCCGCGCCCGCCACCCTCACGGTGGAGAGCCGCGTGACGCCGTCCACCGTGCGCGTGGTCGGCCCGCCCGCCCTGCTCGCGCAGCTGAGCAGCGTGACCGTGCCCGTCACGTACCGGCCCGGTAAGGCCCGCCTCACGCCGACCCTGAAACTCCCGGCGGGCGTGCAGGCGCTCGACAGCGTGGTGGTGGACCTGACCGTCCGCACGAAACAGGCCCCCTGATGCGGCCGGCGCACGCGGCTAATTTACCGGTTTGTCCCGGACTGTGAAGTGGGCCGGGCGCGTGCTGCGGCGTCTCAAGGAAAGGTTACATCTGCTGCACTGCTCTCATGAACGCGCGGGTACAGTGAGGGCGTGAAGAAGGAGCTGAAAGAATTTTTCGACCGGTTGCGCGAGGCCCTGCGCGGGCAGCGTCCACTGCAGCCCGTGCCGATCCCGGTGCGTGTCCGGGACCGCTGAAGTCCCGCATCCTGACCCGCGACCGCTGTCCCTGACCCCCCGCCCCACCTGAAGATCTTCGCTGCCTGACCTCCAGGGCGACCCGGCACTCCCGGGTCGCCCTGTGCTGAGGAGGGCCGGAGTGGAGGAGCGGGCGGGCGCGCGGGTTCATGCACGCCTCTGCGCGCTCATGTGTTTCCCACCGGGTGACAGGGTGGAGACTGCTCCAGACCGGCACGGTCTGTACCGCCACCCCACCGCAAACGCCGCCCACCGTTCATGAAATTCACCCCACCTTCCCGCAGATTCGCGTCAGGACGGCCTGCGTATACTGGCCCGGTGCAGTTTCCCACCCCCCACCGCCACCGCCGCACCCTGAACCTCGGGCACCGATGGTCGGCCCACCTCCACGCCGCGACGCGACTGGCCCGCCCCCTCCTCCACCCCTGGCGGGCCATGTTCCTGCTCGCCGCCACTGCCCTGACCGCAGCTCCCGCGCACGCCTACAGCAGCGTGCAGCTCCAGGCCGTCATCGACCAGGGCGCCGCGTACCGCAACGGCGACGCGCTCACCCTGCAGAACCCGCCCCGCATCATCCGTGGCCGCACCATGCTCCCGCTGCGCGAGGTGGCCGCCGTGCTCGGCCAGACAGTCCTCGGGGACACCGCGCAGCTCACGCTCGGCCGCCTGAGCCTCGACCCGCGCAAGATGCAGGCGTACCTTGACGGCACCCCCCAGCCCGCCGAGACGGTCGGACAGGTCGGCAACGTCGTGTACGTCAGCGCCCGCCTCCTCGCGGACGCCCTGAACGCCAACCTCAGCTTCTCCGACGACGGCCGCACCCTCACCCTCACCGCCCTCCCGCCCGGCGGGAACCCGCTCGCCCCGCAGGCGCGCTTCAGCACCGACAAGAGCACCTACGCGCCCGGCGAACGCGTCGTGTACACCGAGTACGCCTTCGACCCGGACGGCGCCGACCTCACCAGCCGCAAATGGACGGGCCGTCAGGACGTGTACTTCCAGCCGGGCACGTACACCGTCACGCTGCAGGTCACGAACGCGCGCGGCCTGAGCAGCCAGCCGTACACCCGCACCATCACCGTCACGGGCGCCCCCATCGACACGCCCCTCAGCTACGCCCTCAAGTACGCCACGCCCGGCGACACCTTCGCCGACACCCGCGTCCTCACGTACCCCGCCCTGAACGGCCAGAGCGTCCAGGGCCCCGCCATGCCGCTCCTCTTCAGCGACAGCCCCGAAGCGCCCACCACCAGCGGCGTGCTGTACCAGGACTCCCTGAGCGGCCAGGCGCGGCTCCTCGCGTACCATGTCAACGCACTGACCGTCCCCGCGCGCCTGTACGTCGTCGCCCGCAACCTCGAGAGCCGCCCCGTGGAGGTCCGCACCGACCGCCTCGGCGAGACGGCCCCCACCCGCATCGAGGGCCTGCTCGGACAGGTCACGCTCCTCGACTACTTCGCGTCCAGCGACAGCCAGAGCGTCACCCTGCAGCCCGGCCAGAGCGTCGCCGTGTACGCCAGCCCCACCCTCGGCAGCGGCAGCGGCGTGAACATGATGCAGGACATCAACGCCTCCGGCCGCGTGGAACTCACGTACCTGATGCTCGAAGAGAACCTCCCGCCGACCGCGCAGGTCATCCAGCAGCTCCCCTTCCTCGCGCCGGACGGCAAGCACCAGCGCGGTACCTTCGCAGGCGCCGTCCGCACCATCCGCGTGAACCTCACGCAGTTCCCCGCCCGCCTCGTCATCGGGGACGGCATGGTCGACCCGGCCCTCACCGGCACCGACGCCCTGACCGGCCAGCCGCAGCGCCTCACCGGCAACTACGGCGTGCTGTACGACATTCAGGTGGTCGGCGCGGCCGGGACCGCCGTGGCCCTCAGCCCGCGCGGCGGCCTGTACCGCGGCGCCATGAACATCCAGGACGGCCCCGTCACGCAGGCCATCAAGCTCCCCAAGGTCGGCTCGACCGGCACGCCCGACAGCCCCACCCTGCTGTGGCGACCCGCGTCGAACGTCTTCAACATCGACTTCGTGCCCGCCAGCGGCAGCAACCTGCCCATCAGTCTCGTGTTCTACAAGTCGAGCAGCCCCAGCGTGTTCGGCGGCGTCGTCAAGCACTACACGCCCTGACCCGCCCGCCCCAATGCCTCAGACGGTTTTGAGCTGAACTTGTAGAGTTCAGCCGAGCGAAGCGAGTACCAAAAAGTACGGTTTGGAGGAGATGGAAGGGATGTCGGTGTTGTTTCCGGCATCCCTGGAATCGGATCAAAACCGTATCAGACGGAACTCGCCGCCCGGACCCACCAGTCCGGGCGGTCCTGCTGCAGGGCCGACGCGGCCTCCTCCGCCTGTGCGCGCGACGCGGCCAGCGCGAAGCACGTGCTGCCGGACCCGCTCATCAGCGCCGAGTGCAGGCCCGCGCCCGCCAGGGCCGAGAGTGCCTCCGCGATCTCCGGATGACGGGCCGTCACGCCCGGCTGCAGCGCGTTCAGGTACGGGAGCGGCAGTCCCACCACCTGCGCCATGCGGACGGCCCCCACGTCCAGTGGCGGCGTGAACGTCCCCGCGTCGTCCAGCCAGCGGTACGCGTCGGCCGCGCTGACGGCCGTGCCGGGATTCAGCAGCACCAGATGCAGCGGCTGCAGCGCGACCGGCGTGCGCCGCTCCCCGATGCCCTCCACGAGCGCCGCGCCCGGCGTCAGGAAGAACGGCACGTCCGCGCCCAGCTGCACCGCCAGCCGCTCCAGGTCCACCCCGGCGGGCCGGAGGCGCGCGAGGGCCAGCAGCGTGCCCGCCGCGTCGCTGCTTCCGCCGCCCAGTCCCGCCGCGAGCGGCAGGCGTTTCTCCAGCACGATGTGCGCGCCGCCGTCCAGGCCCGCCGCGTCCAGGTACGCGCGCGCCGCCCGGTACACGAGGTTCCGGTCGTCCGTCGGCAGGTCCGCGCCGCGCACCTCCAGCGTGAGGGTGCCTGCGGGCGCGACGCTCAGCGTGTCGCCCACGTCGAGCGGCACCATCAGGGTGTGCAGCCGGTGGTACCCGGCGTGCGGCTCGCCACGCGGGACGATCCCCAGCACGCTCAGGCCGAGGTTGATCTTGGCGGGGGCGAACACACGCAGCGCGGAACCCATGACGGCCAGCGTAGCAGCTTCCCTTCCCGCTCAGGCTCGGACGACACCTGACACGTCCCGCGCCCCCGCACGCTGGCACAATGGGTCGCGTCCCCCACACCTCGCGCCCCTCACCCCGTCCCGGTCCCCTGGAGAACCCATGCCTCACGCCCGCCCCGCCGCCCCCGCTCTCGCCCTTCTCCTCGCCTCCGTCCTCGCCGCGTGCGGGGGAGACGTCACGTCTGTCCCGGGCGCCGACATGAGCGTCCAGGCGCGCGAGGTGTTCACGCTCACGAACGCCGTCCGCACGCAGGGCATCACCTGCCGCGGCGTCACGTACCCCGCCAGTCCCGCCCTGACCGAGGACCGCAACCTGAACTTCGTCGCGCAGCAGCGCGCGCAGGACATCGCCCGCACCGGCGAGTTCGTGCACGACCCCAAGCAGTCCAGCAGTTACGTGGCCCTGATCGAGGGCATGCGGTACAGCACCGTGTACCCGTACACCGACATCGGCGAGAACCTCGGCATGGCGGGGACGGCCACCAGCGTCGTCACGCAGTGGCAGGCGAGCGTCAAGGGGCACTGCGAGACGCAGTTCACCGGCATCTACATCGACCCGGCCGGGCAGCAGCGCCCCGGCTTCAGGCGCATGGGGGCGGGAGAGGCCGTCAGTGGAGGCGGTCAGCACTACTGGGTGACGATCTTCTCCCGCTGACGAGGGTGCCGCTCATCCGGCCGCAGGGAACGGGTCGCCGAGGCTGGACAGGGGAGAGCCGCTCCCGGTCCTTCAGGGCTGCGCGGCGTCCCACATGGCAGCCAGCGCCTCCGCGAGCTGCAGGTCGCCGGGCGTCGTCACCTTGAACAGCGTCGCCTCGCCCGGCACGAGCGTCACGGCGTGCCCCGCCCAGTGCAGCAGGCCCGCGTCGTCCGTCGCGGCGTGCCCCTCCCGCGCCGCCCGCGTGTGCGCGGCGAGCAGCCAGTCGCGGCGGCCCGCCTGCGGCGTCTGCACCGCCCACAGGCCCGCCCGCTCGACCCGCTCGCCCCACCCGGTCCCGTCCGCCCGGACGAGCGTGTCCGCCACCGGGAGCGCCACCGTCGCCGCGCCCGACGCGCGCGCCGCGTCCAGCACCGCACGCACCGTGCCTGCCCCCAGGAAGGGCCGCGCCGCGTCGTGCACCAGCACCACGTCCGCGTCCGACGCTTCCAGCAGCAGGCGTACGCTGTCCTGCCGCGTCCCGCCGCCCGTCACGGCCCGCGCGCGCACGCCTGCGGGCAGCGTCTCGCCTTCCGGCAGGGCCACGATCACCTCCGACACGTGCGGCCGCAGGGCCTCCACCGACCGTTCCAGCAGCGTGCGGCCCGCCACCGTCACGTACGCCTTCGGGCCACGCCCGAGCCGCGTGCCGGACCCGGCCGCCGGAATGAGGGCCGCCACGCGCCCGGCGCTCACCGGGGCGACTCCCAGCGCCGGAAGCCCGGCACGTCCAGCCCGAACTGGTCGAGCAGGCGCGCCGTCACGAAATGCAGCAGTTCCTCCACCGACTCCGGCGCGTGATAGAAGCCCGCGCTGGCCGTCATGACGGTCGCGCCCGCGTCGTGCACGGCCAGCATGTTCAGCAGCATCGGGCGCGGCAGGGGGTCCTCGCGCAGCGCCAGCACCAGCCTCCGGCGTTCCTTGAGCGTCACGTGCGCCGCGCGCGACAGCAGGTTGTCCGCGAAGCCGCCCGCGATCTTCGCGAGCGTGCCCGCACTGCACGGCACGACCAGCATCCCGTCCGTCCGGAACGACCCGCTCGCGATGCCCGCCGCCAGATCCCGGTCGTCATAAACGTGAGATGCGAGCGCCGTCAGGTCCGCCAGCTGCGGCCCGCCCTCGGCACTCATGACGCGTTTCGCGCCGCTCGACACCACCAGATGCGTCTCCACCCCCAGTCCATGCAGGGCCTGAAGCACGCTCAGCGCGTAAGGAATGCCGCTCCCGCCCGAAACTCCGACGACCAAATTCATGCCCGCCAGCGTAGCAAGTGCCCGCCACGCACACTGCACGAACGCACGCCACGCCGCGCCCCCACCCCCGCAAACCTGAAGACAAGCCCAAAGTCGCCGCGCGCACTCATGCTAAGATGGCCCAAATGGACGAGCCTCCCAGTTCTCATTCTGGCCAGGGCCGCGCCCTGGAACTCCAGGCCCCATTGCCTACACCGCCCGCGGGCGGCGTTTTTGCTGTAGGTTCCGCGCAGGCGGACGCAGCGAGACGGGCAGACCGTTTCGATCACCCGGACAGGACGTCCGGCGGAACGGTGGCGCGTTGGAGCGTGCCTACCCAATGAACGACATTCTAGGAATCGTGGCGCTGGTCGTGCTGGTGCTCCTCAACGGGTTCTTCGTGGCCGCCGAGTTCTCCCTCGTCAGCGTCCGCCGCACCCGCATCGACCAGCTCGCCGAGGAAGGCAACACCGCCGCCCGCGCCGCCCAGCGCGCCATCAAGAACCTCGACCTCGTGATCGCCGCCACGCAGCTCGGCATCACCATGGCGAGCCTCGGGATCGGCTTCATCGCCGAGCCTGCCATCGAACACCTCGTCAGCCCCCTGCTGCGCGACGTGGGCATCACCAGCGAGAAGACCATCCACGCCTTCGGCTTCGGCATCGCCTTCGCGATCAGCACCGTGCTGCACATCGTGTTCGGCGAACTCGCCCCCAAGAGCCTCGCCCTGCAGCGCAGCGAACAGGTCGCCATGGCCGTCACGCGCCCCCTGCTGGTGTTCGCCACCGTCTTCCGCTACGTCATCATCTTCCTGAACTTCCTCGGGAACAGCGTCGTGCGCCTCTTCGGCATGCGGGCCGTCACCGGGCACCACACCGCGCACTCCGAAGAGGAGATCCGCATGATCGTGTCCGCCAGCAGCCAGGAAGGCGTGCTGGAAAACGACGAGAAGGAACTGCTGTACAACGTCTTCGACCTGTCCGACACCATGGTCCGCAGCATCATGACGCCCCGCGTCGACATGATCGTCACGGACAGTGCCGCGCCCCTGCGCCGCCTGCTCGAACTGAACACCGAGCACGGCTACTCCCGCGTGCCCGTGTACCAGGACACGCCCGACAACATCGTGGGTGTCGCGCACACCAGCGACGTGCTGCGCCACCTCGAAGACCTCGACCACATGACCATCGCCGAACTCATGCGCCCCACCTTCTACATCCCCGAGAGCATGCGCATCAACGACCTGCTCAAGAAGATGCAGGAAAAGAAGAGCCACATGTCCATCGTGGTGGACGAGTTCGGCGGCACCACCGGCCTCGTCACCCTCGAAGACGCCCTCGAAGAGATCGTCGGCGAGATCTACGACGAGGACGACGAGGAAGAGGAAGTGCTCGTGCAGGTGCTCGGCGAGGGCCTGTACCTCATGGACGCCTCCGTCGACGTGGACGAGGTCGAACACCGCCTCGGCATCGTGCTCGACGAGGAGGAGGAGAACGAGTTCGACACGCTCGGCGGCTTCGTCACGCACCACTTCGGTGACATCCCCGAGACGGACGCGCGCTTCATGCACAACGGCTGGTGCTTCACCGTCGAGGAGGCCGACCAGCGCCGCGTCATGAAGGTCCGCGTGGAACGCATGCCGGAACCCGTCCTCGGTGAACTTGAGGCAGAATCAGCCCGTGAGTGACGTGAACCCCACCCCCCCCAGCCAGGCCGCTCCCGACCCGGAACTGCTGAGCGCCGCGCAGGCCGCCTTCCGGAACGCCTACGCCCCCTACAGCCACTTCCACGTCGGCGCGGCCCTCCGCACGCCTGACGGCACCGTCTTCAGCGGCGCGAACGTCGAGAACGCCAGCTACGGCCTCGGCCGCTGCGCCGAACAGTCCGCCGTGCAGGGCATGGCCAGCACCGGCGGACGCGACTTCACCAGCATTCTCGTGTACTCCGAGAGCAGCCCGCCCGCCAGCCCCTGCGGCGCGTGCAGGCAGGTCCTGTTCGAATTCTCGCCGGAAGCGCAGGTGACGTGCGTGAACCACCTCGGCGAGACGATCGAGGGACAGGTCAAGGACTTCCTGCCGCACGGCTTCCGCCTGGAACACTGACCACCGACCCCACACCCTGAACGAGGAGAGGGGCGCGGCCAATCCTGGCTGCGCCCCTCTCTGACGGCCCGGCCACCCCCGTGTCGTTCACGAGGGGTGGCTGCAAGCGTGTCTTACTCTTCGTCCTCGTCGTCGTGCATGCCTTCGCCGTGCGCGTGGCCGTGCTCGAGTTCCTCGGCGGTCGCGTCGCGCACGTCCTTGACGGTCACGTCGAAGTTCAGGGTCTGACCGGCCAGCGGCGGGTTGAAGTCCACCGTCACGTCGTCACCGCTCACGGACACGACCGTGAAGGGGTTGACGCTGCCGTCCTCCGCCTGCGCGAAGTAGCTCGCGCCGATCTCCACGTCGTCGTCGAAGTCGGCGCGGGGGAGCACCTGCACGTTCTCGTCGTCGCGCTCGCCGTAGCCGTCCTCGGGCGACACGGTGACGCTCAGCGTGTCACCCGCCTCGTGCCCTTCGAGGGCCGTTTCCAGGCCGGGAATGATGTTGTTGTGGCCGTGCAGGTACACGAGCGGATCGCCGACCTCACTCTGATCGACGATCTCGCCGTCCACCTTCAGCACGTACTCGATTTCGACCACCTTGTCTTGAGCGATTTTCATAGTTGATCCTCCTGCGTTGGCCACATCTTGCGACGCCAAAGCATACCGTGAACGGCGCGCACCTGTACCGGCCCGGCAAGAGATCGCCTTAAGGTGTGCTATACTCTGGCGCTTACACCCGGGAGGGTGACGGCGCGGCCGGCGACAGATTCCCGCCAGCTCGCGACACCGAAGGAATCAGGACGGGCCGGGAAGAAGGTCCCAGCCCGCCCATCACTTTCACGCGCTGCCCGGACCCGGTCCGGGCCACCCCGGCTGGAATCTGCCGGTCCGAGGTACACATGCACAAAGTCGCCATCGTGGGCCGCCCCAACGTGGGCAAGTCCAGTCTGTTCAACCGTCTCGTCGGCCGCCGTGAAGCGGTCGTCGCCGACTTCCCCGGCGTCACCCGCGACGCCAAGGAAGGCACCATGCTGTACCAGAACCACCGCATCACGCTCATCGACACGGGCGGCCTGTGGAGCGGCGACGAGTGGGAACAGGCGATCCGCGAGAAGGCCGAGTGGGCCATGGAAGGCTCGCAGGCCGTGATCTTCGTGCTCGACCCGCGCGAGGGCCTGTCCGCCGCCGACTACGAGGTCGCCGAGTGGCTGCGCCGCCTCGGGAAGCCCGTCATCCTCATCGCGAACAAGATCGACAGCGTCACGCACAACAGCTACCTCGCGGAACTGTGGGGCCTGGGCTTCGGCGAGCCGCTCCCCGTCAGCGCCGAGCACGCGCGCGGCCTGGACGACCTGATGGACCGCGTGCTGGAGTACCTGCCGGAAGACACCGAGGACATCCCCGACATCGCGCCCATCCGCATCTCGTTCATCGGGCGGCCCAACGTCGGCAAGAGCAGCCTCCTGAACGCCCTCACGCAGAGCGAACGCGTGATCGTGGCCGACCAGCCCGGCACCACCCGCGACAGCGTGGACGTGGAATGGGATTACGCCGGGCAGCGCTTCGTGCTGGTCGACACGGCCGGCATCCGGAAACGGCCCGACACGGCCATCGAGGACTTCGCGATGCAGCGCTCCCAGACGGCCATCGAGCGCAGCGACGTGATCTGGCTGGTCGTGAACGCCGACGAGATCGGCGACCACGAACTGAAGCTCGCGAACCTCGCGTACGAGAGCGGCAAGCCCGTCATCGTGGTCGTGAACAAATGGGACCTCATCCCGGACGAGGACCTGAAACTCACCGAGAAGGAACTCAACCAGAAGCTCTTCCACATCCAGTACGCGCCGCGCGTCTTCACGAGCGCCGTGAACGAGTACGGCATCCACGAGATGCTCGCCGAAGCCATGAAGCTGTACGACAAGTGGAAGGCCCGCGTCCCCACCGCCGAACTCAACCGCTGGCTGGGCGTGTGGCTCATGAAGCAGCGCGTCCCGAACTTCCAGGGCCGCAACCTCCGCATGTACTTCATGACGCAGGTCGAGACGGCGCCGCCCACCTTCGCGATCTTCTGCAACCGCGAGGACTACGTGACGCGCGCCTACGAGGGCTTCCTGATGAACCGCATCCGCGAGGACCTCGACCTGGCCGGCATCCCCGTCAAGCTGAAGTGGAAGCAGAAGGGTGCTTTCAACAAGAAGGGCGGCGACGACGACGACGATCAGGCCGACAAGAAGAAGAAGCCCACCCACCACCGCGAGCCGAGCAAGGCCGAGAGCGTCAAGGCCGCGAAGGCCGCCGCGAGCGGCGAGAAGCCCGAACGCAAGTCCCGCGCCGAGCGCCGCGACCCGGCCGAGAAGAAGGTCCGCCCGGAACGCCCCCGTTCCGCCCGGTCCCGCGCCAACGAATCCTGACCCCGGACCGGCCCGGGAACGCAGCACACCGGGAACGCAGCACACAGGGAAAGCAATACACAGAGCAGGAGCCCCCATCGTGCGGGGCTCCTGCTCTCCTGTTCCGGGCCGGGCATCTGCCGTCATACGGTTCGAGGAGGTGAGCTGCCGTTGCTGTTCCCGGCCTCCGCGGAACCGGATCAACACCGGACTTGTCGGTGCGCGCTTCGCTCGGCTGAACTCCAGGCGTTCAGCTCAACACCGTATTACAGTTCCAGCGGCGCGGCCCGTCCCGCGCTGAGCTGGGCGAGTACCGCGCCCAGCAGGATGCCCGCCCCGCCCAGCAGCACGGCGGCCCGCAGCGGCTCGTGCAGGAACACGGCGGCCAGCAGCACCGTCCAGAGCGGCTCGGTGGTCGCGACGACCGACGCGCGCGCCGCGCCGATCCGGGCGACCGCGCCGTACAGGGCGGGCACGGCCACCAGGGTCGGCAGGAACGCCAGTCCCAGCACCACGCCCCACTGCGCCGCTCCGGTGGGGACGCGCAGCGTGTGCGTGAAGAGGTCCGTCACGCCGAAGTACGCGGCGGCACTGAGCGACATGAACGCCGTGCTCGCGAGCGGCGGCACGCCCGTCAGCCAGCGTTCCGACCCGAGCAGGTACAGGCCGTACAGCGCGGCGGCCAGCACCCCGAACAGCAGTCCGGCCGGGTCGTGGTCGCCCGGGCCGGGCAGGCCCACCACCAGCCCCAGGCCCGCCACGGTGAACGCGATCCCCACCAGCTGCAGCCGCGCGGGCCGCCGCCCGCCCAGCGCGAGGAACAGCAGCACAAACGCCGGAGCGAGGTACAGCAGCAGCGACGTCGTTCCGGCACTGACGCGCCCCAGCGCCAGGAAGTACGCGTGCGTGGCGAGGCAGTACAGCAGGCCGGTGCCCAGCATGCGGCCCTGCACGCCGCGCGGCAGGCCCCGCGCGAACGGCAGCAGCAGGAGGGCCACCAGCCCGAACCGCCACGGGAGGGCCGCCAGGGCAGGCAGGCCAGTCTGCGCCGACAGCTTCCCCAGGATCCCGAGGGTGGAGAAGCCGAGCGCGGCCGTCAGGGCGAGCGGCACGCCGCGCCCGGCGGACGCCGCGTGGCCCGCTGGTGCGGTGGGGGAGGCCGGAGGGGCGGTGGAGGGCATGCGGACAGCGTAGTGCAGGTCCTGCTCCGGCCGCGCGCGCTGTAGAGGCAGGGGTGGGCGCGCCGGTCATGTTCGCTTGCGGGGGTCCGGCCTGCCAGCTAGCCTTCATGAAGATGAAGAAGATTCTCATGACTGCCCTTCTCGCCTCGGTCCTCTCGCCGCTCGCCTCGGCCAGCAGCGTCAACCTGACCTCCGGCGGCGGCTTCGGCCTGATCGGCGCGAGCTACGAGGCCACCCTGACGCCCAGTACCGCCCTGGAGGTCGGGGTCGGCAGCTTCTTCGGTAACTTCGACGCCGTGCTCGGCGTGAAGTACTTCTTCCAGGGCGACGATCAGGGACCGTACCTGTCGGGCCGGGCCTTCGTGTTTCCGGGCTCGACCAGCGCGGTCTTCGGTGGGACCGTGACGGGCGGGTACCGACGCGTGTTCAGTCCCCTGCAGTTCAGCTTCGAGGCCGGCGGCGGCATCGTCGGCGCGACCGGGCCGGGCGGGTCGGCCGTGGCGCTGCCCGTCCTGAGCGTCAGCGTCGGCTACCGCTTCTGACGCGTCCCTGGCGGCAATCCCGGCGCTGAGCGGCGCCATGCGGCCCCCGGTCCAGCCTCGTGCTCGGCCGGGGGCCGCGCGCTGTGCGGCTGGCGTGGACCTGACGTGCGCGTGGTGTGGTGCTTGTCCGGTCTGTGACACGTTCCGTTCGCGCGGGCGTGCGATAATGCCCGCCATGAGCGTCATTCCCTATGTGATCGAGCAGACCGGGCGCGGCGAGCGGATGTACGACATCTACTCGCGGCTGCTGAAAGACCGCATCATTTTCATGGGGACGCCCATCGACTCGCAGGTGGCGAACACCATCGTGGCGCAGTTGCTGCTGCTGGACAGCCAGAATCCGGAGCAGGAGATCCAGATGTACATCAACTGCCCGGGCGGCGAGGTGTACGCCGGGCTCGCCATCTACGACACCATGCGGTACATCAAGGCGCCGGTGTCCACCATCTGCGTCGGCATCGCGATGAGCATGGGCAGCGTGCTGCTCATGGCGGGCGACAAGGGCAAGCGCATGGCGCTCCCCAACAGCCGCATCATGATTCACCAGGGCTCCAGCGGCTTCCGTGGCAACACGCCGGACGTGGAGGTGCAGGCCAAGGAGACGCTGTACCTGCGTGACCGTCTGGTGGACATCTACAACAAGCACACCGATCTGCCGCACGACAAGCTGCTGCGGGACATGGAGCGCGACTACTTCATGAACCCGCAGGAGGCCATGAAGTACGGCCTGATCGATCAGGTGATCGAGAACACCCGCGAGTCGCGGGCGCAGGACGAGTAAAGGGGGGAATGTATGGCCGACAAGTGTTCTTTCTGTGGGCGCAGTCACCCGCAAATCGCGCAGCTGATCGAGGCGCCGGGGCGCGCGGCGTTCATCTGTAACGAGTGCGCCGAGCGGGCGAGCGACCTCGTCAAGCAGAACAAGCCCTCGGGGTCGGAGTTCGTGCTGGAGGAACTGCCGAGCCCCAAGGAGATCAAGGCGTACCTGGACGAGTTCGTGATCGGTCAGGACGAGGCCAAGAAGGCCATGGCGGTCGCGGTGGTGAGCCACTACCAGCGGCTCGCTCACCCGGACGCGAATCTCGGCAAGAGCAACATCCTGCTGGTCGGCCCGACCGGGACCGGCAAGACGCTGCTCGCGCAGAGCCTCGCGGAGATGCTGGAGGTGCCGTTCGCGATCGCGGACGCCACGACGCTCACCGAGGCCGGGTACGTCGGTGACGACGTGGAGAACGTGATCGTGCGCCTGCTGCAGGCGGCGGATTACGACGTGGCTGCCGCCGAGCGCGGCATCATCTACATCGACGAGATCGACAAGATCGCGCGCAAGTCCGAGGGGACGAGCATCACGCGTGACGTGTCGGGCGAGGGCGTGCAGCAGGCCCTGCTGAAGATCATCGAGGGGACGGTGAGCCAGGTTCCGCCGCAGGGTGGCCGCAAGCACCCGCAGCAGGAGCTGGTGCAGGTGAACACGAAGAACATCCTGTTCATCGTGGGCGGCGCCTTCGACGGGATCGCGGACATCACGCGCGCCCGCACGAACGTCCGCAGCCTGGGGTTCGGCAGCGAGCACAAGGGCGACGAGAAGGAGGACCTGCGTTTCCAGCCGGAGGACCTCGTGAAGTTCGGGTTGATTCCGGAGTTCGTGGGTCGTCTGCCGCTGGTGGTGCAGCTTCAGGAGCTGGACGAGTCGGCGCTGGTGCGGATCCTGACGGAGCCGACGGGCGCGATCATCAAGCAGTACCAGACGCTGTTCGGCTTTCAGGGCATCGACCTGAGCTTCACGGACGAGGCGCTGCTGGAGGTGGCGCGTCAGGCGAAGCTGCGCGGGACCGGTGCGCGTGGACTGCGTGCGGTGCTGGAGCGGGCGATGACGGACCTGCTGTTCGAACTGCCGATCGAGAAGCTGAAGGCGATGCGGTTCGACGTGGATCACATCGAGCATCCGCTGCGGCTACTTGAGTCTAAGGGACTCAAGAAGTCTGCCTGAAGGCGCTGCAGCAAACTTAGCAACCAAGATTACAGCCACCCGGCCGTTCAACCCGTAGACTTCGGGTCAGCCTGGGTGGCTGTTTCCTATACCCGGGGCACGTGGACTATACTGAACAAATTCAGCATCGAACCGTCCCCACATCCACTGCACGACCTGCCATCATCCGCCACCCGACGCGCAAGGAGTCCGAATGAACTGGGAATTACCCGTTGTTGCCCTCAGAAATCTGGTCGTCCTGCCCGGGACCACCACGCAAGTCGACGTGGGTCGCCCCAAGAGCAAACGCTCCGTGGACGAGGCCCAGGCCAGTGACCGCCGCGTGCTGCTCGTCACCCAGCGTGAAAGCCGCACCGACGACCCCACCCTCGGCGAACTGTACGAGATCGGCGTGCTCGCCGTCCTGAAACAGCTCGTCCGCCTGCCCGACAACACCTACCAGGTGCTCGTCGAAGCGCAGGAACGTGTCCGCATCCTCGAACAGGTGCCCGGCGCCACCCTGCGCGTGCGCGTCGAGACGCTCACCACCCTGCCCGTCACCGGCGAGACCGCCGAGCGCGAGGTGCAGGTCTTCATGCAGGAAGCCAAGAACGGCTTCGAGGAATACCAGCGCCAGAACAAGAGCCTGCGCCTCGACAACTACCAGCTGGACGCCATCAAGGCCCTCAGCAACCCCGGCGAACTCGCCGACCAGATCACGCACCACGCGACCTGGACCAACGAGGAGAAGCAGAACGTCCTCGAGACGCTCGGCGTCCGTGAGCGCCTCGAAGCGGTCGTGAAGTACCTCAACCGCGACCTCGAACGCTTCAACATGGACAAGAAGATCGCGGGCCGCGTCAAGGAGCAGATGGACTCCAACCAGCGCGAGTACTACCTGCGCGAACAGATGAAGGCCATCGGCAAGGAACTCGGCGGCGGCGAGGACGGCCCGGCCGAAGTCGAAGCGCTGCGCGAGAAGATCGAGGCGGCCGGCATGCCCGCCGAAGTCAAGGAGAAGGCCCTCAAGGAACTCCTGCGCCTGGAACGCACGCCCGGCGGCAGCCCCGAAGGGACCGTCGTGCGCAACTACATTGACTGGCTGGTCGACGTGCCGTGGAGCAAGCGCGACGAGGAAGTGCTCGACATCGTCCGCACGCGCGGCATCCTCGACGACGACCACTACGGACTCGACGACGTCAAGGAACGCATCCTGGAGTTCCTCGCAGTGCGCCAGCTGACGCACAAGCCCGACGAACTCGACGAGAACGGCGTCAAGAAGCAGCGCAGCGCCGAGGAACGCATCGAGGACGCCGAACTGCGCGCGCCCATCCTGTGCCTCGTCGGCCCTCCCGGCGTCGGCAAGACCAGCCTCGGCAAGAGCATCGCCCGCAGCCTCAACCGCAAGTTCGTCCGCATGGCCCTCGGCGGCGTGCGCGACGAGGCCGAGATCCGCGGTCACCGCCGCACGTACATCGGCAGCATGCCCGGCCGCATCATCCAGGGCATGAAGAACGCCGCCGTCGTCAACCCCATCGTCCTGCTGGACGAGGTCGACAAGATGAGCAGCGACTGGCGCGGCGACCCCAGCAGCGCCATGCTGGAAGTGCTGGACCCTGAACAGAACCACACCTTCCAGGACCACTACCTCGAAGTGCCGTACGACCTGTCGCAGGTCATGTTCATCACAACTGCGAACAGCCTCTCCACCATCCCGCGCCCCCTGCTGGACCGCATGGAAGTCATCACCATCCCCGGCTACACGCAGGTCGAGAAGCTGGAGATCGCCAGACGCTACCGCCTGCCCCGCCAGCTGCGCGGGCACGGCCTGCAGGGCCGCGTGGACGTCACCGACGCCGCGCTGCGCCGCGTGATCGAGGAATACACCATGGAGTCCGGCGTGCGAAACCTCGACCGCCAGATCAGCAAGCTGGCCCGCAAGGCCGCCCGCGAACTGCTGGAGCACCCCTGGGAAGGCGTCAAGACCATCGACGCCGACAACGTCCCCCACTACCTCGGCGTGCCCCTGCACCGCCCGGACCGCATGGAGAAGGAAGCGCAGGTCGGCGTGGCCCAGGGCCTCGCGTGGACCAGCGTGGGCGGCACCATGCTGGTGGTCGAGGCGCTCGCCACGCCCGGCAGCGGCAAGATCAACATGACGGGCAGCCTGGGCGACGTCATGAAGGAAAGCGTCTCGGCCGCCGTCGCGTACCTGCGCGCGCACGCCGAGCAGTACGGCGCGGACCCCGAGTTCTACAAGAAGATGGACCTGCACGTCCACTTCCCCGACGGTGCCACCCCCAAGGACGGCCCCTCGGCCGGCATCACCATTGCGACCGCTGTCGCCAGCGCCATCACGGGCCGCCCCGCCCGCATGGACGTCGCCATGACCGGCGAGATCAGCCTGCGCGGCCGCGTGCTGCCCATCGGCGGCCTGAAGGAGAAACTGCTCGCCGCGCACCAGGGCGGCATCCGCGAGGTGATCGTCCCGCGCGACAACGAGCCGAACCTGCAGGACCTGCCCGACAGCATCCGGGGCGACCTCAAGATCCACATCGCCGATCAGGTCGGTGAGGTCCTCGACCTGCTGCTGCTCGGCAAGCCCGAAACCGCCCAGACCACGCCGCCCCCGGCCGGCCTGAGCAAGAGCACCCAGCCCGGCGCGTAACCCGGGGCACGTGAAGGCAGCGGAACTGGCATGGCCCGGTTCCGCTGCCTTCCGTGCTGGAGGGCGCCCCGTTTGTTCAGGGTCAGACGTGGGACCCGCGTCCGGGCCTGCCCGCACCCACATCCCGCCCCGTATCCCATACAATGACGCAGACGCTTCGCGTGGAGCCGCGCAGAGGAGTGGGTTCTGCGCCGACCAGAAGAACCGGCCACCGGCAGCTCTGATCCGTTCCGCACGTTGTTTTACCTCCCTGGGATACTGTGCCAGGGAGCGTTCGTGGACACCGCCTCCGGGCACGGTGTCCTGAGTACCGAGCATCACCGCGCGGCCGGACGGGTTCCGGGCAGGCGCGCCGAAGGGGAGAGGTCATGACCAAGGGTTCATCAGCCAGAAAGCCGGACAGCAGACGATCAGACAACCGCAAACAGGACGCTGCTCGCCCGGACCGCCGCAGCACCGAGCAGCAGAAAGCCGAACGCAAGGCCGAGTACCGCGCCGCCGCCGAACCGCGCCCGAAGGTGCCGTCCGTCAGCATGGAACTCAGCATCGAGAAGATCGTCGCGGGCGGCCTCGGCCTCGCCCGCACCGACGCGGGCGTCGTCCTCGTGCGCGGCGCGCTGCCCGGCGAGACGGTCCGCGCCGACGTGCGCCCCGGCAAGGGCGTCAACCAAGGCGTGACGCGCGAAGTGCTCACCCGCAGCCCCGACCGCGTGGACGCGCCGAACCTGCCCACCACCGACCTCGCGCACGCCAGCTACGACGCGCAGCTGCGCTACAAGCGCGAGTTCGTGCAGGAAGCCATGAGCCGCATCGCGAAACTCGGGGAGGAGCAGGTGCAGGCCGTCGCGCCGACCGTGCCCAGCCCCCGCGAGTGGGCGTACCGCAACACCGCGCAGTACCTCGTGACGCCCGAGGGCCTCGCGTACCGCGAGCGGCGCAGCAACGCCGCCCTGTCGGTGGAACGCGACCCGCTCATCATGGAGAACATCCAGACGATCATCCGCCTGCTGGACGTCAGCAAGCTCGAAGGCGTGCAGGAACTCAGCCTGCGCGGCAGCCGCCTGACGGGCGAGGTCGTCGCGACCCTCATCGCGCCGGGCGAACCGCGCGCGTACCTGCGTGCCGCCGACGAACTCATGGACTGCGGCGTGGTCGGCGTGTCACTCGCCGCGCCCGCCGGACGCCGATTCAGCGCGGGCGTGCAGCTCGTGGCGGGCGAGAGCGAGATCATGGAGCAGTACGGCAACGTCAAGGTGAGCGTCAGCGCGTCCGGCTTCGCGCAGATCAACCCAGAAGCGGCGGGACTCGCGTACATCGCGGCCGCGCGCCTCGCCGGGAACGGCCCGCATGCCGTGGACCTGTACGGTGGGAGCGGCGCGATCGGCCGTCACCTCGCCCCGAACTTCGGGCGGGTCGTGGTGCTCGACACGGACTTCGACGCGCTGGCCCGCGGCCGTCACGACGTGCGCCTCGCGGGGGAACGCAACCTCACCTTCCGCGACGGGGACGCCGCTCAGCTGTACCACTCCAGCCTGCAGGCGGGCGTGATCGTGGTCGACCCGCCACGCGTGGGCCTGTCCGAGATGGCGCGCGACGCCCTGCACGACAGCTCCGCCCTGAAGGTCGTGTACGTGTCCTGCGACCCGGCCACCTGGGCGCGCGACGTGGGCGACCTCGTGAAGCGCGGCTGGACACTGGGACAGGTGACGCCGCACGACTTCTACCCGCAGACGAGTCATGTGGAGGTCGTCAGCGTCCTCACGCGCACCGAACTGCCGGAACGCGCCGTGCCGGAAGACGCCGTGGATACCACCGCGCCCACCGAGCAGTAAGAAAAGACAGTTCGGGGGCGGCGACCTGCGTGCGGGTCGCCGCCCCCGACCGTTCCGGGTCACGTCAGGCCGAGGCGGTGCAGCAGGGGAGGGCCGAGCACGTCCGCGCCCACCAGCACCGCGGCGGCGCATGCGAGCAGCACGGCGCCCGCCGCCGCGTCCTTCGCGACCTTCGCGAGTGGGTGACGGTCCGGGCTGACGAGGTCCACGACCGCTTCGAGCGCCGTGTTGAGCAGTTCCAGGCTCAGCACGAGGCCGCACGCGAGCAGGACGGGCGCGAGCGGCGCGCGCACCCACACGGCCGTCAGGACCGCGACCGTGCCGAGCGTCACCTCGATCCTGAAGTTCCGCTGGCTGGCCCAGCCGTACCGTATGCCCGCCAGCGCGAATCCCGCCGACACCAGCCAGCGGCGCACGCCTTACCGGTCCGCCGGGGCGTCCGGCAGGGCCGCCTGCGCGACCAGCCAGTGCTCGTGGAACACCGCCCACTCCGGCCCGACCGCGCCTTCCTCGTAGCCCAGGCCGTCCGCGTGCGGGTGGTCGTGCCCCAGCAGGTGCGTGAGGCCGTGGCTGGCGAGCAGCGCCACCTCGCGCGCGAGGCTGTGCCCGCGCGCGTCCGCCTGCCGCTGCGCGGTGTCCAGGCTGATGAAGATGTCTCCCAGGTGCGGCGGCATGAAGGGGTCGCCCGGCTCCCAGCTCGGGAAGCTCAGCACGTCCGTCGCGGCAGCCGGGTCGATGTCCTCTTCGGGCATCGTCTCGCGTTTCAGCTGCCGGATGGCGCGGTCGCCGACGATCACCACCGTCACCTCGCGCTCCTCCATCCCGAGGTGCGTCATCAGGGCGTCCAGGCTGGCGCGCAGCTGCGGGCGCAGACCGGCGGGCGGCGTCTTGCGGATGTGCAGATCGATCACCGCGTCAGGATAGAGCCTGCAGGCCCGCCCGACGGTGCGGGCGGTGACACGGGCGCCCCGCCGGGCACGGGAACGCCCCGGAAGCGCGAGGCGTCCGGGGCGAGGCGGTGGAAGGAATGCCCTTACTGTTCCCGGCATCCCCGGAATCGGATCAAAACCGGGTCAGTCCTGCGCGGCACTGGTGGCGGGAGCGGTGTCGCTGTCCGCCTCAGGAATGCTCTGCAGGTCGCCCCGGCGCGCGGCGCGGCGGTCCTGTTCCTGCTCCTCGGCCGTCTCGTACGCGCGGATGATACGGCCCACGAGCGGGTGACGCACCACGTCCACGTCCGTGAACTCATGGAAGGCGATGCCTTCGATGCGGCTCAGGACGCGTTTCGCGACGGCGAGGCCCGACGTGACGTGGCGCGGCAGGTCGATCTGCGTGATATCGCCCGTCACGACCACCTTGCTGGAGAAACCCATGCGCGTCAGGAACATCTTCATCTGCTCGCCGGTCGTGTTCTGCGCCTCGTCCAGAATGATGAACGCGTCGTTCAGGGTGCGGCCGCGCATGAAGGCCAGCGGGGCGACCTCGATCACGCCGCTCGTCAGGTACGCCTCGAACTTCTCCTGGTCGAGCATGTCGCCGAGCGCGTCGTACAGGGGGCGCAGGTACGGGTCGATCTTGGCCTGCAGGTCGCCGGGCAGGAAGCCGAGCTTCTCGCCCGCCTCGACGGCCGGACGCGTCAGGATCACGCGCTTGACCTTCTTGGCCTTGAGGGCGTTGACGGCCATCGCGACCGCGAGGTACGTCTTGCCCGTCCCGGCGGGACCGACGCCGAAGGTGATGTCGCTCTTGTCGATCAGGTCCAGGTACAGTTTCTGGCCGGGCGTCTTGGGTTTCAGGCCGCGCGGCAGGGCGGGGCTGCCCTGCGTCTCGGCGGACAGGCTGCGCCCCTCGCCGCTCAGGCGCGACACGCGCAGCACGGCGTCCGGGGTGAGTTCCGTGCCGCTGCGGACGAGGGCGAGCGCGTCCTCGATCATGCGGACGGCCACGTCGACGGGCGCGGCTTCGCCCTGCACGCTGATGGTTTCGCCACGGGCCGTGATCCTCGCCGATACCAGTTCGCGCATGCGGCGCAGATTCACGTCGCCCGGGCCGAACAGGCTGAGGGCCTCGCCAGGATTCTGCAGGGTGATGGTACGGGTCAGACTGGTGGCAGTTTCGCTCAAGGGAACTCCAGAGGTGGGGACAGCGGGACGGAGGGCCTGGAACGCAGACCAGACTCCCCCCAGGCACGGAGCCGGGGGGAGGAAGGTGCGGCGTTCGTTCGGATACCCCATTTTCCCGCGCCGCACCCCCCCCTGGCGTGGGCGGAAGCACAATTCAGCCGTTCGGCGGAGGGGCGCTCCGCCATCTGAAGGACCCCCCATCAAGTTTGCGGGGGCGGCTCATCTGCGCTGGTAGACTGGAAATTGTCATGCGCGCCTTTCTGTTCGCCAACCCCGCCGCGCACTCCCGTTCGCCCGCCATGCACAACGCCGCCTTCCGGCACGCGGGTCTGGACGCGCACTACGAGGCGAGGCAGGTGCTGCCGGAAGCACTCGCGGACGCCGTCGCCGGACTGCGGCAGGCGGACGTGCTCGGCGCGAACCTCAGCCTGCCGCACAAGGAAGCGGCCCTCCCCCTGATGGACGCCCTCACTCCGGCGGCGCGCGCCATCGGGGCCGTCAACACCGTCATCCACCGGGACGGCGTCCTGACGGGCGACAACACCGACGCGCCCGGCTTTCTGGAGGCGCTCCGCACGGCAGGCGACGACGCGCACGGCACGGCCCTGGTGCTCGGCGCGGGTGGCGCGGCCCGCGCGGCCGTGTGGGCGCTGCGCTCTCAGGGCCGCGAGGTGCTGGTCCTGAACCGCACGTACGACAAGGCCATCGCCCTCACCCGCGACCTGGGCGGCGTGGCCGTCCCGCCCGCCGGGCCGGTCGGGTGGGAGCGCGTGGCGCTCCTCGTGAACGCCAGCAGCGCCGGACTGGACGCGCCGCACGAGTCGCCGCTGCCGGACCTGCCGCGCCTCGCCCCGGAGGCCCTCGTGTACGACATGGTGTACAAGCCCGCCGAGACGCGCCTGATGCGGGACGCGCGCGCGGCCGGATACCGCGCCGAGAACGGTCTGGGCATGCTGGCCCAGCAGGCCCGCCTCGCCTTCCAGGCATGGACGGCGCGCGACGTGCCCATCACGGTGTTCCTGGACGCGCTCGCCCGGCCCGTCCGGCCGGAGGGAACAGAGTGACGGTCCCGCAGGACCCGGCCGGAGAGCCGGGGCATCCGCGCGACCTGCTGTGGCGTCCACTGGGACGTGTGCGCGGCCTGCTGCCCGCCCCGCTGTGGGTGATGCTGCTCGTGCTGCTCCTCACGGTCCTGGCCTTCCTGACGGTCCGGTCCCTGGTGCGGGAACAGCAGACGGCGCGCTTCGAGCGGGAAGTCACCGCGTACGAACGTGACCTCAGGGCGCGCTTCCAGGGGTACGTGAGCGTGATGCTCGGCGTGCGCGCCGCGTGGGAGGCGCTCGGGAACGCCAGTGACGCCCGGACCGCCGCGCCCCCCGCCACGCGCCCCCCCCTGAACGTGCAGGCCTTCGCGCGCCTCGTGGAGGGTCTGGACCTCACCACGCGCTCGCCCGGCCTGAGCAACATCGGGTACGCGCCCCTGCTGAACGCCGCAGACCGCGCCGCGTACGCCCGCACCCTCCCGCTGCTGGCAGGCGACCCCACCGTGCACCTGCATCCCGTCAGCACGCTGGCTCGCTCGCTGCCCGTCACGTACCTCGCGCCCATCACGAACACTTCCGTGCTGGGGTACGACATGTACAGCGACCCCGTCCGCCGCGCCGCGCTCGACCGGGCCATCACGCGCGACCTCGTGAGCGCCACCGGCCGCCTCACACTCATGAACCTGCCCGTCAACGACCCGGACCGCGACGGCTTCATCCTGTACGTTCCGCTGCACACGCAGGGCCGCGTGACAGGCGTGCTGTACGCGCCGCTGCGCCTCAGTGCCGTGCTGCCCACCGTGGCCGGGACCGGCGAGAACCGCCTGAACATCGAGGTGACCCTGCAGGGCCAGCGCGTCGGGAACGGGCGCGTGCTGCCAGGCGCGGGCTTCCGGCAGTCGGAAGTCCTGAACCTCGCCGGGCAGGACTGGACGCTCGACTTCAGCGCCGCGCCCGGTTTCGGGCGGGACGCCGCCACCGAGATTCCCTGGCTGGTCCTGCTGGTCGGGACGGTCGTGTCGCTCCTCGCCGCGCTCGCCACGCAGGCGCAGGTCGTCGCGCGGCAGCGGGCCGAACGCGTCAGCCGCAGCCTGCGCCTCTCGCAGACGCGCCTGGAACGCTCCCGCGCGGAATTCGAATCGGTGTTCCGCGCCATGCAGGACACCGCCGTCTTCACCGACACGACGGGCCGCGTCCTCTTCGCGAACGACGCCCTGAACCGCTCCTTCGGCCTGAGTCCCTTCGAGCTGCGCGGCTCGCCCATCGGCGACCTGCACGCCGACCCGCTGCTTCTCGACCGGCTGGACGCGCTGCCCGGCCCGCACCTCGTCACGACCGTCTTCCGCCGCCGGGGCGGGGGCACCTTCTACGGCGAGATGCAGCGCAGCCGCGTCGTCGGTGAGGGCGGCGAACCGCTCGGGCAGCTGGAAGTCATCCGGGACGTCAGCGAACGCCTCGCCGCCGACCGCGCCCTGCGCGAGGGCGAACGCCGCTACCAGGGCGTGCTGGAAGGCATGCCGCAGATCGTGTTCCTGACGGACGCGGGCGGCCGCGTGAGCTACCTCAACCGCCGCTGGCAGGAGTACGTCGGGCAGCCGCCCGAACCCGCGCCTGCCGACGCCACACCCGACTGGAGCGCCGCGCTGCTGCGGGCCGTGCACCCGGACGACCGGGCCGAGTTCACAGCCCGCTGGGACGAGGCGCTCGCCCTGGGCCGCGACCTGGAGGTCGAGCACCGCCTGCGAGGCCGGGACGGCCTGTACCGCACCTTCGTCACGCGCGGCCGCCCGGTCCTCGACTCGCGCGGGCAGGTGCAGGAGTGGGTGGGGAGCAGCACCGACATCGACGACCAGATCTACGCCGAACTGAACTCCCGCCTGCTCGCGGACGTCGGGCAGGCCCTCAACGAACGGCACCCCGACCCGCGCAGCGACGACGAGCCCGCCCCGGACCCCTTCACGGACCCCGGCATCCGCGCCGCGCTGGACCTGATGACGGTCCGGTTCGCGGACAGCGTCGCGCTGTGGCCCGGCCCGGAACTCGCGCCGCTCATCCGTTCCGCCCAGGACACGGACATCGGAGCGCCAGACACCGGAGCGCCAGACACCGGAGCGCCAGACACCGGAGCGCCGGACACCCATCACACGGACGCCCTCCATCTGGACACCCTGTACCCGGACGCCACGCACCTGCAGGCCCCGACCCACGCGCCCACCACCGTGCCGCTCGTGCGCGGCCGCGCACGCCGCGCCGGACTGCAGGAACTCGGCGCACTGGACGGCCTGGACGGCCTCGTCACGTCCGCCATGTACCGCCCCGACCCCACCGTGTACCACAGCGCGCGCCTGCACCCGCTCGGCCTGTCGTCCGCCGTGCTGTACCCGCTCGTGCAGGCCGACCAGCCGCTCGGGGTGCTCGCCATCGGGTTCCGGCAGCCGCTGCGCGACCGGGACCTGGACCTCGGCCGGGAACTCGCGCAGCGCGTCACGAGCGCCTTCGACACCCGCACCCTCCTGGCGCGGCTGCGGGCCGCCCGCGCGTCTCTGCAGGACCTCAACAACAGCCTGGAGGTCCGCGTGGAGGAACGCACCCTGCAGCTCAGCGAGGCCAACGCGGAACTGGAGGCCTTCTCGTACTCGGTGTCGCACGACCTGCGCACCCCGCTGCGGCACATCACGGGCTTCGCGGACCTGCTGCGCCGCGAGCAGGGCGAGAACGCCGGACCGAAATCCACCCGTTACCTGAACGTCATCACGGACGCGGCGGGCCGCATGGGGCAGCTGATCGACAACCTGCTGGAGTTCAGCCGCACCTCGCGCACCGAACTGCGCCGACTGCCGCTCGACCTCTCCGCCGTGGTGGACGCCGCCGTGCACGACCTCGCGCCGGACCAGGGCGAACGCGCCGTCGAGTGGCGCGTCTCGCCGCTCCCGACCTTGGTGGGCGACGCGGCCCTGCTGCGGCAGGTGATCGACAACCTGCTCTCCAACGCCCTGAAGTACACGCGGCCGCGCGACGTGGCCGTCATCGAGGTGCGGGCCGAGGCGCACGGACGTGAAGTGTGGGTGAGCGTCCGCGACAACGGCGTGGGGTTCGAGCCCGCGTATGTGGGTAAACTGTTCGGCGTGTTCCAGCGACTGCACCGCACCGAGGAGTTCGAGGGGACCGGCATCGGTCTGGCCAACGTCCGCCGCATCGTGGCCCGGCATGGGGGCCGCGTCTGGGCCGAGTCCGGCGACCCGGACCGTCCCGGCGCGACCTTCTGGTTCAGCCTGCCGCTCGAACCCCTCACGCTGGAAAAGACGGGCCGCGCCCGCAAGGACAGCAGCGCCCAGGAGGCCACCCAGTGACCCTGAATCCCGACCACGCCCCCCTCGACGTGCAGGACGCGCCCCTGCCGGACATGACGCACGTGCCCACCCCGGAACCCGCACGGCCCGCCGCGACCCACCTGCGCGTCCTGCACCTCGAAGACAACCTCCTTGACCACGAACTCGTCCGCGCCGCGCTGGAAGACCAGCTGACGCCCACCCCGGAATTCCTGCAGGTGGAGGACGAGGCCGCCTTCCGCGCCGCGCTGCGCGACTTCCGCCCGAACCTGATCCTGTCGGACTTCTCGCTGCCCAGCTACGACGGCCTGTCTGCCTTCGAGGCCGCGCACGCCGCCGCGCCGCACCTGCCGTTCATCATCGTGACGGGCGCCATGGGCGAAGAAGTCGCCGTGGACACCCTGCGCCGAGGCGTGACCGACTACGTCCTCAAGCAGCGCCTGGAACGCCTCACGCCCGCCGTGCGCCGCGCCCTCGCCGAGTACGCCGAACGCGACCGCCGCCGCGTCGCCGAAGCGGAAATCCGCGCGCTGAACCAGACCCTCCAGGCCCGCCTGCGGCAGGTGGAGGAACTGAACGCCGTCGCCGAGGAACGCCGACTGAAGCAGGAAGACACCGCCCGCAAGCTCGCGGAATCGCTCACCCTGCAGAAGACCTTCCTGGCCGAAACGAGCCACGAACTGCGCACGCCCCTCACGGCCCTGCTCGGGTACCTGCGCCGCCTGGAACGCGAGACGGGCGAATCGCAGACCCTCAGTGACGCGCAGCGCGTCGCGCAGAACATGACGCGCCTCGTGAACGACCTGCTGCAGCTGACGCGCGGCGAACTCGTGCAGAACATCGAGCAGCACTTCGTGGACCTCGCCGAACTGCTGCGCGCCGTCGGCCGCGACTACGGCGTGGCCGTCCACACGCCGCCGCTGGAGATCGTGGCGGACCCCGGACGACTCACGCAGGTGTTCGTGAACCTCGTCGGGAACGCCGTGCGCGTGTGCGGCAGCCCGAACCTCGTGCAGATCGAGGCCGAACAGCGCCCCCGCGATCAGGGCCCGCCCGAGATCAGCGTCCGGATCGTGGACCACGGCCCCGGCATCCCCGACGAGGTCAAGCCGCGCATCTTCGACAAGTTCTACCGTGGCAAGGAGGCCGGATCGGCGGGCCTGGGCCTCACCATCGCGCAGCAGGTGGTGACGGCGCACCGTGGCCGCCTGCAGGTGCTCGACACGCCCGGCGGCGGCGCGACCTTCGAGGTGGTCCTCCCGGCCCTCGACGAGGACGAGGAAGACGACCTTACCCTGCTCGACCAGCCCAGCGAGGACTGAAGCGCATTCCGGTCAACTCCCGGACAGGTGGCGTGCGGGAGGCGGGCCGGATGGTGCCTGCCTCCCGCTGCGCGTGCCGGAACTGTCCTATGCTGAACGCATGAAGAAGACCATGCATGTCACCTGGCTGGGCGAGCAGCGCTACGTGGCGCAGAACGAGACGGGGCAGCAGCTCATCATCGACAACAGCGAACTGAAGCTCGGGGTGGGGCCGATGGAGTCCCTGCTGGCCGCGCTCGCCACCTGCACCGCCTACGACGTGGTGGAAGTCATGAAGAAACGCAAGACGCCCCTCTCGCACTACCGCATCGAGGTGGAGGGCGAGCGTGCCGAGGAGCACCCGCGCCGCTACACGACCATCACGGTGCGGCACATCGCGGCCGGGGCGGGCGTGACGCCGGAGAGCCTCGGGAAGGCCGCGCACCTCAGTCACGAGAAGTACTGCTCTGTCGCCGCGACCCTCAACAGCGAGATCGTGGTGGAGGCCGTGCTGGAGGAGCAGGCCGGGGTCGCCAGCGTCTGATGGACGACTCGGCTTCCGCCTCCCCGGCGTTCGGCTGGCTGCGTCCCGCGCTGAGCGTCATCGCGACGCTCGCTGTGACGCTCGTCGCGTACGGCGCGGTGTACAACCTCGGCCGTCCCCGCAACCCGCACCCGGACCCGCTGCTCGCGGCGCGGCTCCTGCCGCTGGAGCTGCTGGTGGGCGTGCTGGTGGGCGTCCTCGCATACCGGGCCTTCGGGGCGCGGCAGGCGCAGGTGCCCCGGCCCGACGTGCAGGAACGCATGGTGACGCGCCTCGCGCTGCGGCGCGGCGGGACGTTCACGCTCGAACAGCTGACGGAAAGCTCCCCGCTGGACGCCCGTCAGGCGCGCGAGGTGCTGGCGCGCATGCAGCAGGAGGGCCGCGTCGTGCCGGACGGCGGCGCGTACCGCCTGCCGGACGCCCGGCCGGACCGGCGCGCGTGACGGGCGACGACCTCGCCACGCTGCTGCACGAAGCGAACCGTGACGCCTGGGAGTCCCTGACGAGCGCGCTCGGCATGGCGGACGGGCAGCCGTCCCCGAGGGTCGGGCGGCTCGTGCAGCACCTCAGCGTCACCAAACGCGGGTACTGGGAAGCGCTCGCCTCGGCGCTCGGGACGCCCGCCGTGCCGGGCGAACTGAACCTGGACGGCGTGTGCGACTGGGAGGAAGCGCTCGCCCGGACCCTCAGCCCCGCGCAGCTCGCGGTGCACGTCCGGTACTCGGAACGCGACCTGGACGCCGCCGCCCTGCTGCGCCTGAACGCCCGCCACACCGTCTGGCACGCCGGGCAGATCGCGGCCCTGAGCCGCGCCCCGCGCCTCGCCTGAACCGTGCCCGCCGACGCCACCTCCGCCCCGGGGACCGCGCCGGACGCCCTGTTCGACCTGGCCGTGAACCGCGCCGCCACCACCCTGCACGGCCTGGGCCTCCCCGGCCCGCAGCACCCCAAGGCGGACGCCGCCCTGCAGGAATGGCATGCCCGGACCCGATTCGCGCGCCGCGTGCCGCTCGCGGACGTGCAGGCCCGCCTCGCCAGCCACCCGGCCCTGCACGCCCCGGACGTGCCCTGGACGGGCTGGCACTGGGCGGGCGGCCCGGACGGCGCGTGGCGGCCCGGACGCGCCCCCTTCCCGTGACGCGGATGGTTTCCGGACCGTCAATTGCCCGCCCGCGTACCCTCTAGACTGCGGGCGTGCCGGAACTTCCCGAGGTCGAAACCACCCGCCTGAAGATCGAACCCCACCTGAAAGGCAGGCGACTCCTGCGCCTGGAGCACGACGCGCCCCACAAGTACCGCGACACGCACCTCGCCGCCGGACGCACCATCGCCACCCTCACGCGGCGCGGCAAGTACCTGTTCCTGAACCTCGAAGACCCCGGCGAGGAACCCCTCGAACTGATCGTGCACCTCGGCATGACGGGCGGCTTCCGTTTTCAGCCGACCACGCACACCCGCGTCACGCTGCACCTGGACGGCAGCGACCCCCTGTACTTCCAGGACGCGCGCCGCTTCGGGAAGATGGCGGTCGTGCGGCCCGGCCAGTACCGCAGCATGCCGACCCTCGCCGCGATGGGCCCGGAACCCCTCTCGGACGCGTTCAGCGAGGCGGGCTTCGTGCGGACCGTCACGGACGCCGGCAAGATGATCAAACCGTGGCTGCTGTCGCAGGGGCCCGTGGCGGGCGTCGGGAACATCTACGCCGACGAGAGCCTCTGGGCGTCCCGCCTGCACCCCGCTCAGACGCACCTGACGCGCCCCGAGGCCGCCCGCCTGTACTCGGCCATCCGGGACACCATGCGGGCCGCCGTGGACGCGGGCGGCAGCACCCTGTCGGACGGCACGTACCAGCAGCCGGACGGCATGAGCGGCCTGTTCCAGACGCGGCACAACGTGTACGACCGCGCCGGTCAGCCCTGCCCGCGCTGCGGGACGCCCATCGTCAGGACGGTCCTCGCGCAGCGCGGCACGCACTTCTGCCCGCACTGCCAGGTGCTCCGCCACCCCTGACCCAGACGAGACGTGTGACCCAGACGCCGCCGGAATCCCGCAGTCTGTCCGGCACGCATCCGGACAGGAACGCAACGGCGTGCGACGCTCCCGTCCCGTCCCGGCAGGCGGTGCAGAATGGGGGGAGTCGCGCGGCCCGCGCCCGTCCCGCATGCCGGGGTGGACGGACCGAACGCCCGGAGGCCCCATGACCGACCTGACCGACCTGAGACTGAGCTACGAGCGGGACGAACTGCGCCGCGCCACCCTGAACCCCGACCCGCACGCGCAGTTCTCCCGCTGGCTGGAGGAAGCGCTCGGCAGCGACCTGCCGGAACCGTACGCGGTGACGCTCGCCACCGCCGACGAGACGGGCCGCCCCAGCGCCCGCACCGTCCTGCTGCGCGGGCACGACGCGCGCGGCCTGGTGGTGTACAGCAACTACCTGAGCCACAAGGGACGCGACCTGCACGTGAACCCGCAGGCGGAGCTGCTGTTCTACTGGCCGACCCTGGAGCGGCAGGTGCGCGCCTGGGGCCGCGTCGAACGCCTCCCCGAAGAGGAGAGCACCGCGTACTTCCACAAGCGCCCGCGCGACAGTCAGCTGGCCGCGCACGCCAGCGACCCGCAGAGCGCACCCATCGCGGGCCGCGCGGAACTCGACGCGAAATTCGCGGCGCTGCACGACCGTTTCCCCGAAGGGCAGCCCGTCCCGAAACCGGACTTCTGGGGCGGATACCTGCTCGTGCCGGGCGGGTGGGAGTTCTGGCAGGGCCGCCCGAACCGCATGCACGACCGCTTCGAGTACCTGCCCGCCGCGGACGGCTGGCGGATCACGCGCCTGATGCCCTGAACGCCTGACCACATTGAACTGGACTCCTGAAGTTCAGCGAAGCGGGCACCAGAACACAGGGTTCGGTGCCCGCTTCGCCCTGACAGCAGCCGTCCGGAGCCCGGGTCAGTCGAGGTCGGGGGCGCGGAAGGTGTCGAGCGCGTCGGCGGCCATCGGCGCGGCGAAGATGTACCCCTGCGCGGCCCCCACGCCCGCCTGCCGCAGCAGCGCGAGCTGTTCCCGAGTCTCCACGCCGACCGCCGTGACGCTCAGCGCGAGGCTGCGGGCGAGGGTGGTGGTGGCCTCCAGCAGCTTGAAGGCGCGCGGGTTCTGCAGCCGCGCCACGAAGCTCGGGTGCAGCTTGATGCCGGAGATCGGGAAGCGCTCCAGGCTGGTGAGGCTGGACGCGCCGTCCCCGAAGTCGTCCACCAGGATGCGTGCCCCCAGGGCGTGCAGGCGCTCCAGCAGGCCCAGCGTGCGTTCGGAGTAGTCGATGAGGCTCCCGGCGCTCAGTTCGAAGTCCGGCGGGCCGTGCTCCTCCATCAGCGGGAAGAGGCGTTCGAGGTTGTCCTGCCGCAGCAGCTCGTCGAGGCTGAGGTTCACGCTGACCCGCAGGCCCGGGTGGGCCGCCTGCCACTGCGTGCGGGCCGCGAGCGCCTGCCCGACCACCCACTCGCCGATGTCGCTGATGAGGGCGCTGCGGGCCGCGAGCGGCAGGAACACGGGCGGGGCGAGCACCCCGAGTTCCGGGTGGTGCCAGCGCAGCAGCGCCTCGGCCGCCACCACGACCGGTCCCTCCACCGGGTTCAGGGACACGAGCGGCTGGTACGTGAGCCGCAGCTGCCCCTGCGAGAGTGCGCCGGGCAGTTCGCTTTCCAGCCGGAAGTCGCGCGCCACTTCGGCCCGCATGGCTTCCTGGTACACCGCGCCGACCCCCTGCCGGTCCGCGCCCTGCCGTTCGTGCTTCACGTAGCTGAGGGCCGTCTCGGCCTGCCCGAGCAGCGCGTCGGCGTCCCGGCCGACCAGGCCGCCCGTCGCGCCCACGTGGAAGTTCAGGGGGAGGTCCCGGCCGGACAGCCGCAGCGGCGTGCGAAGGTGGTGCTGCAGTTCGCGCAGCGAGCCCTCCAGGGTGTCCTTGTCGCTCTGGCCGGTCACGCCGAGCACGAAGACGTTGCTGTTCAGGCGGGCCGCGAGCAGGTTCGGACGCCAGTCCACGAGGCGCGCGGCGAGGTGCACGAGCAGCGCGTCGCTCGCGATGCGGCCGAGTGCCGCCGTCAGGGCCGAGAAGCCGCTGATGTCGAGCGCCAGCAGCGAGACGTGCGCGTCCGGCCCGAGCGACTGCAGGCGACTGCGCAGCCCGTTGCGGTTGAGCAGACCCGTCAGCGCGTCGTGCAGCGTGTCGTGCCGCAGTCTGGCCTCCATGCGCCGCATGGCGGTCACGTCCCGCATGGTGAGCATCAGGCCGGGCCGCTGCCCCTCCAGGCTCGGGAGGAGGCTCACGCCGAGACGCACGGTGCGCTGCACGCCCGCCGCGTTCACCAGCACGAGTTCCTGATCGGTGGGCATCGTCTCGCGCGCCCAGTCAGAGTAGTCGAGGAGCGTCATGTCGCTGTCGTACAGCTGCACGCCCAGGTCCCGGATGAGGCGGCCCAGGCCCGCGCCCGTCAGGCGTGACCCCTCGATCCCCAGCAGGTTCGCGGCCTCCTCGTTCGCGAGCGTGACCTTGCCGCCCGAGTTCACGATCACGGTCGCCTCGCTGCTTCGCGCGAGGATCTCGCTGATCAGGCTGCGCTGCATGGCCGCCTGTTCCTGCAGCTCCCGCAGGGCGGACAGGTCGTGGCACTCCGCGATCAGCATGCCCGTCCCGGCGGACGGGTCTTCCGGTCCCGCGCCCTGCACGTCCCCGTGGACGCTGATCTGCAGGACGTTGCCGCGCGCGGTGCAGACCTCGGCGCTCGCGGCCTCGCCCGTCGCGGCCTGCGCCACGAGGGCCCGCAGACGCTCACGCGATTCGGGCGGCCAGCTCGGCCAGTCCCAGAAGGCCGCGCCCAGCAGCGTGTTCTGCGCCTGGCCGCCCGCACTGCCGAGGGCCATCAGGGCGCTGCTGGCGTTCTGAACCTGTCCCTGCGGGTCCAGCACGGCCATCATGACGCCGCTGTCGTCCAGCAGGCTGTCGAGCTGCTGTGCGAGGCCGCGCTCCTCGCTGGCGTCCTGGCTGGTCCACAGCACCCCGATGCCCTGCGCGTCGAAGTACGGTCTGGCCTCGCCGCGCAGCCACAGGGCGCGCTCGCCGCGCACCGCGACCTGTTCCAGCGGCAGCGTCACGGCCTGCCCTGCCAGTGCCCGCCCCAGCTGATGCACGAGCTGCGCGCGGGTGGGGAACACGTCGTCCACGCGGCGGCCGAGCACGTCGCGCTGCTGCAGGCCGTGCAGGTTCAGGAAGTGCCGACTGACCTGACGGAAGCGCAGGTCGCCGTCCAGCCACGCGACGGGCGCGGGCAGGTGCGTGAGCATCAGGCCGCTGTCCTGCTCGCTGTGGCCGCTGGACGCGGAACGCAGCAGCAGGTTCAGCAGGGCGCCCGCCGTGTCGGGCAGGGCCTCCTGCGACCACAGCAGACCCAGCAGCGCGCCGCCCTGACTGAGCCAGCGCATCTCGCCGTGATCCATCCACTCGTCGGGCGGGGTGAGGTCGTTGCCGGGGAGCGGCAGGGCAGGCGCGGCCGCCGTGATGCGGAACACCTGCCCGTCGACCGGGGCGAGCAGCGTCGCGTGCGGCGCGTGGAGTTTCAACAGGTCCGACAGGGTGCTCAGGAACAGCTGCTGGGAGACGTTCTGGGTGGCGTTCAAGGGTGTTCTGGAGCGCGCGGCAGGTCGCCAGGGCCATACGAGGCCGGAATCTGCCGTGCCTGTGATCCGAGTTGCTGCATCGCTCCCCTCCTTCCGGGGCGTGGAACGCCGCCGTACATTCGTGTCCCCGTCTGCCGGGCGGACCGGCGAGGCGGGGTGACTGCACAGAGTATCGGTCTTGAGCTCTTGCAGTTTTCGTACATATGACAGCGTGGCCGGTCGGCACGCGGAATCCAGCCCGCAGCGGGACGGGCGGCCCCGGCGGGTGTGCCTGGGCCGCCCGCGTCCGGGGGGTCAGGGAACGAGGACCTGGAAGCAGATGCGCGTCTGCGCGCCCGCAGCGAGGGTCGGGACGCGCACCGTCACCTGCCGCGCCACGAGCTCGCCCGCGTCCGTGTCGGCCGCGTCCGTCAGGGTCGTCCCGTCGAGCGTGAGGGTGCCGGGCGCGTACGTGACGCTGGGTTTCAGGGTGTCCTGCACCACCACGGCGCTCGCCGTGAAGGGGCCGGTGTTGGTGGCGGTCAGGCAGTACCGGAGCGTGTCGCCGGGGTACGCGTCGACCGTGTCGGCTTCGGTGGCGGGCGCGCGCGTCAGGTTGCTGACCTTCTTGCTGAGGACCGTGCCGGGCACGACGGTGCTGCGGTCGGCGGTGCCTGCCGCGTCGGTGACGCCCGCGTTGCCGCTCCATGCGAGCGTGACGTTCAGCAGGGCGTTGTCGCTGCTGCCGTCGGGCGTTCCGGCGGGCACGTCGAGGGCCAGTTCGGCGGCGCAGCCTTTCAGGTCGCCGGACGGGTCGCGCGGCCACGCGGCGTCCACCGTGACGGTCGTGACGGTCGTGGCCCGCTCGCTGGCGTCCACGGTCCCGTCGCAGTTGCTGTCCAGGGACACGCGCGCCGGGTACGCGCTGATGGCCGAGACGCTCAGCGTGCCGAGCGTGCCGGGTTTCAGGGTGTGCAGGTAGCGCAGCGTGACGGGCGCCTCGCTGCTCTGCGCGGCGGCCGCGCTGAGCGTCAGGGACCGCACCACGCCGAAGTCCGCCTGCCGGTCCGTGCCGCTCGGGTCCGGCAGCGGGTACGGCCGGACACCCGTGCCGCCCACGCTTCCTGCCAGGGTGACGGCGCTGCCGTCGTACACGCCCGTCACGGGGCTGCTGCCGGTGCTGACGCGGTTCGCGGTCCAGCCGCCCGGGACGTACAGGGTGTACCGGCCCTGCGTGTCGGTGCTGGCGGTGCGGATGCCGCCGCTGCCGGTCAGGGTGAGCGTCTCGGCGGTCAGGATAGGCTCGGTGCCGTCCTGGCGGGCGTTGTTCGGTGTGCCGCCGCCGCGCCCGTCGTCGCGGAACACGGTGCCGGTCACGCGGTCACCCGCGAACAGCCCGAAGCTCACGTCGGGCACCGAGGTGCTGCTGGCGTCCACCACGCGCGTCACACTGCCGCCCACGGGGTTCACGAACACGTACCCGGCGGGCCGGGCGGGCGTGATCGCACCAGCGCTGGGGGAGACGAGCAGCACGGAGGTCCCCTCGCCGAGCGTGAAGCTGAAGGCGCCGTCGCTGGCGCCCACCGCGCTGCTCTGGCGGGCCGCGCCGCTCACGGTCTGCGTGACCCACACGGCGGGGCCGCCCCAGCTCTCGGTGCCGCTGCGCGTGCCGTCCGGTTCGGTGTCGCGGTAGACGTTGCCGGTCACGGTGCAGGCGTTGTTCACGCCGAGGACCGTCACCTCCGCCTGCCCGATCCCGATGCCGAGCAGTGCCAGCAGCCGGTCCACCGTCGCCTGCAGCACCGCCACCAGTATGGGGCGCAGCACCGTGCCGCTCAGGGTCCGGACGGGCGCGGTCAGGGTGCTGACCAGGGTGTTCACGGCCCCCTCCAGACCCAGCAGGACGCTGCTCGTCACGGTCAGCTTGACGTCGAGCGTCTGCAGCAGGTCGTCCACCAGCACCGGCACGGCCGCCGTGGAACTCCCGACCTTGGCGGACTGCGGGTACGGCCCGCCGAAGCTGAGGGTGCCGAGCGGGTAACTGCCGTTCCCGGACGCTCTGGCGTTCACGTCCATGTTCACGACCTGACTGCCGACGCCCAGCACGCTCACGCTGGCGCTCGCCGTGCCGATCCGTGCGTAGCCCAGGTCCGCGCCCGTCAGGACGTGCGTCCGGTTGAAGAAGGTGCTGTCCGGAATGTCGCCCAGGTAAAGGTTCACGAGGCCCGGCGTGGCCTGCAGGCTCAGGGCGCGGCTCACGGCGCTCACCGTGCCGAGCGTTCCCTGCGCGCGCGCCACGTCCAGGTACAGCCTGACGTTCGTGAGGCTGAGGGTCGCGCCCGCCACGCCCGTCACGCCGAGGTTGTCCAGGCCGCTGAGGTCCACGTTCAGCTTCACGCGGATGGACGCCGTGTAGAACTGCGTGCCGCTCGGCCCGCAGATCATGATGGGCGGTTCCGTCACCTGCGCGTACAGCGTCACGGTGGGCGTCGTGGCGCTCAGGCCCGCGATCCCGAGGCTGGAGAGGTTCACGCTCAGGCTGCCGAGCGAGATGGGGTTGCTGGCCGTCGTGAGGGTGTTGGCAGAGTTGAAGAGCTGCACGCCGCCCGTCACGAGGTTCAGCAGGTTCAGCCGCGTGCCCGCGAAGGCCGCCTGGTTGAAACTCAGCCGCAGGAAATCCCCCACCCGCGCCGTGAGGTTCAGGGCCGGGACGTTCAGGCCGCCCGTCAGCGCACCGATGGCGTTCACGGCGGCCGTGTCGCCCTGCAGCTGCGCGGCGTCCACGGCGGCCCCCAGGAACTGCGCGAGCGTGGCGTTCGCGTTCAGGGCGGCGGTGGTGCTGCCGGTGCTCGTACGGGCCTGCAGGGCGTTCAGGAACAGGCCCAGGTCCACGCTGTTGCTGTTCAGGGCGTTCCAGTCGGCGACGCTCACGTTCAGGCTGCTGCCGAGCAGGCCGCCCAGCAGTGCGTTCAGCAGGGGACCCTGCGTGCTGTCCACCTGCGCGAGACGCGGGCCGGCCGTGACGCACCCGACGCCCTGACAGCTGCCCGCGCGGGCCGTCGAGCCGAGCAGCGCGGTGAGGAACATGGCGAGCAGGACGAGTGCGGCCCCCAGGGCGCGCACGGGACGGACAGGCAATCGGTTCAAGGTGTTCCCCCGTAGAGTTCGGCACGGACGTGGAATCCGGGACGGGCGTCGGGCGTCAGGGCGTCCACGTGGGCGAGCGTGTAGCCCGCCACGAAACGCAGGCCCGGCGACACCACGTACTTCAGGTCGAGGGCGGAGGACAGGTCGAGCGGTGCGTCCTGGGCCGGCTGGTACAGCACGAACAGGGTCGCGGCCAGCGCGAACTTCTCGCTGAGCGGCACGCTCACGCCCGCGCTGCCCTGCACCGCGAAGCGCGACGGGTCGCTCAGCGGCACCCGGTACGCGAGGCCCGGCTGCAGCTGCAGGCCGTGCAGGACCGGCTGCTCGCTCTGCAGCCACGGCTGCCAGCTGAGCTGCGCTTCGCCCTCCAGAACCGTGCCGATGCCTGCGGTCGCCACGCCGAGCGCGCCGCTGCCCGTGTTCAGGCGGTGGTACGTGAGCAGGGTCAGGTCCGACGTGCGGCGCGCCAGGCCGAACGTGAACTGACCGCCCGGGGACGGCATCACGTTGTACACCGCGTCGAAGGACACGTCGTTGTCGTTCAGGCTGCCGCTCGCGCCGCCGCGCAGGATCAGGCGGTTGGCGGTGCGGCCGTCCTGCGCGCCGAAGTCCCGCCCGACCTCCACGCTGCCGGTCGCCGCGAAGCCCGCCTGCCGGTATCGCAGGGCGACCGTGCCGGACGCGGTGAACACGCCGTTTCCCAGGTCGCGCAGCACGCTGGCGCTGACGTTCGCGCTCAGGTGGTCCGTGATGGGGATGGGCGCCGACACCCCGAAGCGGGCGCGGCTGCTCTCGCCGCTCGCGTTCGGCAGCTGGTAGATCACCGAGAAGTTCACGCTGCCCAGCGTCTGCCGGACCCCGAGCTCGCCGACCAGTGTGCCGGTCTCGTCCCAGACGCGGGCGAGTCGCGCCTCCAGGAAGGTGCTGCTCGTCAGCGCGAGGCTGCCCGTCACCCTCGTCAGGGCCGCCACGTTCGCGCCGAACGGCTGTGCGTGCGTCACTTCCAGCGACGACCCTCCCCGCTCGTAGCGGGCGAGCAGCACACCGGCCAGCCCGCCCTGCACGCCGTCCGGCCGTGCCCACGCGTACTCCAGGCCCGCCCCGAGCGTCACGCCGCCGCCCACCGGGCGCTCCACCGTCACGGTGCTGCGCTGCGCGTTGACCGGCTGCGGCTGCGTCTCGCTGGCCGGCGTGACGTTCAGGCTCAGGTGAGCCACACGGACCCGGAACGCGTCCAGCCGCACGGTCGCCTCCGCCTGTCCGACCACGCCCGTGCCGGGCGTGCGCGTGAGGTTTGCGCTCGCCGTGACGCGCGCGTCGGGCGACACGTACGTGCCGTTCAGAGCGAACTTCCCGTCCGGGTCGAAGCTGCTCACGCCGTAGTTCAGGGCCGCCTGCAGTTCCGGCGTGCGGTACGCCACCTGCACGCCGTACGAGACGGGCACGTCACGGCTCCCCGCGAGCGTGCCCGCCCCGACATTCAGGGCGGCGGCACTCACGGTCCACGGGCCGCGCGCGTAGCTCGCGCCCACCCCGTAACTCAGGACGCGTGCCCCCTGCGAGGCGGGCGCGTACACCACCACCAGCGTCTGCTGCAGGAACTGACTGTCGTAACGGCTCAGCGCGCGGGCCAGGACCAGCGTGCCGGTCGCCGTGTCGAGGGTGTACTCGCGCCCGGCGAGCAGCGTCCGGCTGATCCCGCCACTCATGACCGTCACGAGTTCGCTGCCCGGCTGCGGCAGCGATTCCAGCACGAAGGAGCGCCGTCCGTCCGGCACGAAGGTTTCCGTGACCGCGCTGCCCGGCAGCTGCCCCACGTACCCCTGGACGGTCAGGCCCGCGACGCCCAGGTCGCGGACCTCGGCGCGCAGGGCACTGAAGTTCGGGAGGGGCGGCAGCGGCGCGAGCGTCAGCGGGGCCGCGTAGTACCCGGCGCTCAGGTTGCGCCGCTCGAAGCGGAACGCCACCCCGAAGTCCGACGACAGTGTGCCCTGCGCCTCCGTGGCGCTCCCGGTGCTCGGGAAGCGTCCCTGACTGCTGGCCGTCGTGACCGCGTCACGCAGGCCGTCGCTGTCCGCCGCGACCTGCAGCTGCCCGCCCCACAGCGGCAGTTCCGCGTACCCGCGTAGCCGGGCGTCCACGCTCACGTCCCCGCCACTGAACCGCACCCCGAAACTCCCCTGGTACGCGTACCGTTCTCGCGTCTGGATGTCCACGAACACGCTCTGCCGCGCCGTCAGCTTCCCGAGCGCCGCGCTCACCGTGACGCGCCGCGCCGTCACGAGCGGCGTCAGGCGCAGCACCGCCACGCCGTCCCGCATCGTCACCTGGTATCCCGCCTCGCGCGGGTCGGCGTCCGGCACGAGCGGTTCGAGGTCCGTGTTGACGGTCACCATGCCGTTGCCGCTCGTCACGCCGTTCGCGTCCACCGCCAGCACCCGCAGCGTGACGGGCGACGCGCCGTCCGCGACCGCGCCGACCGCGTCGATCCGCAGGGCCGTCGGGGCGCCCGCCACGTCCACGGTCAGCACGTCCGTCTGCGCGCCGTAGCGGGCCTCCAGCGTGTTCCGGCCGGGCCGCAGCGGCACACCCACGAAATTCAGGCGCCGCCTTCCCAGCGTGACGGTCTCCTCGCCCACCTGCGCGTCCGGGACGGGCACGCCGTTCACGCTCAGCGTGACGGGCACCCCGACCGGACCTTCCAGCACCACGCCCGTCTTGTCCGCGCCGCGCAGCACGGCGCCCTGACGCGGCTGCCGGATCAGGCCCTGCCGCTCCTGCCCCGTCAGGACGGTCGCGTCGTCGGCACGGATGCTGTCCACCTCGCCCGACAGGTACAGGTCCCGTCCGCCCACGCGGGCCGTCAGGTCGAGCGGCGGCAGGGTCGGCAGCAGGTCCGGGTGACTCACACGGAAACTCAGCGTGCCGCTGGCCCGTGCGTTCCCCAGCGGCCAGAACAGCCGCCCGTCCGGCCCGACGCGCGGGTCCGGCAGGGGCTGGCCGTCCACCAGCGTCGAGCCGCCCACGTAATCCACTCCCTCGGGCAGCAGCAGCGAGGCGAGCAGCGTCACGTTGCTGCCCGGCTCGCCCAGACCCGGCACACCCTGCAGCGCGTACGGCTGCCGCACGGTGGTCACGCGGCGCTCGTCGCCGGACTCCGTGGCGAGCAGCTGCGAGCCGACCGGCAGCCCGATCTGGACGTCCTCTCCGTTCGGCAGCACCGTGACCGGCAGGACCGTGAACTGGAGGCGCCCCGCCTGCTGCGGCACCACCTGAAGCTGCCCGACGACCGTGCCGCCCGCGTCCACGCTGAGGTCCACGGGCGACACCGTCATGCCCGTCCCGCCGCCGACCAGGGTGAAGGTCAGGGCGTGGTGCGTGGGGTTGCGCAGCAGCACGTTCACGCTGCTGATCACGCCGACGCTTCCCTCGTCCGGCTGCGCCACCTGCAGACTCAGCAGTTCGCGCCGCAGGTCGCCGCTCACGTCCGTCATGTCCGGCAGGCCCGAGAGCTGCACCCGGAACCGTCCGTCCTGCGCGGGGCCGTACGCGACGGTGCCGGAGAAGCTCAGGTGTGCCTCTTCGCCCACCGGGACGGTCACGGTCTGCTCGCCGCTCTCCACGTCCGGCGTCACCCAGTCCGGGAAGACCGGCGTGGCCCGCACGCTCAGGGGCGTGCTGCCGGGGTTGCGGAGCGTCAGGTCGAAGGTCGTGACCTCGCCCGGCAGGACCGACGCGTCGTCCGTCTTCAGTTCCGCGAGGCCGCCCGACAGGACGTGATCGGTGCGCGTCACTGGCCGGGCCTGCGCGACCGTCACGTCGCGCGCGTCCTGCACGCTCGATTCGTTCAGCGTGCCGGTCAGGTTCACGGTGCCGCCCGCCGAGGCGACCATCCGGACCGTCAGCGTGCCGCTCTCGCCGCTGGCGAGCGTCAGTGGGCGGCGCGTGTCGCCCAGCGTCAGCAGGTCGTCCGGGGCGTTCAGGACGGGGGTCAACGTGATCGGCAGGCCGTACCCGTTCGTGACGGTCAGCCGCGCCTCGAACGGCTCACCGAGCGTCACCTGTGCAGGCACGTCCAGCCGCAGGCGCGTCTGCGGCTCCACGATCACGTCGCGGTCCGTAGCGGGACCCGTCACGTCCAGCACCGCGCTGTCCTCCCCGTCCCCGGCGAGGCGGCCGCCGTCCGTCAGGAGCCGCAGCGGGTAGCGGCCCACCGGCAGGTCCAGCAGCAGTCCGTCCTCGGGCACGTCGTACGCCGCGTCGCCCACCTGCAGCCGCGCGGGAATGCCGACCCCGCCGCTGCGCTCCAGCAGCGTGTGCAGCGTGACGGGCACCGCGCCCGCCGTGCCGCCCGCCAGGGTGCCCAGCAGCAGGCACGACAGCAGCCTCGCGCAGCGCCAGCCGCCCGGCCCGGCTCCCTTCTTCCTGTTCGCGTTCATGGGAGCCTCCAGCTCAGCTGCGGATCGCTGTCGGCCGCCGGACCGGGCAGGACGTACGTCAGGGTGCGCGTGCCCGTCAGGGTCGCGAAACGGAATTCCTTCACGCTGTCGTCCGGCAGGGACTCGCTCAGCACCACGTCCGTGACCGGCACGCTGGACGTCAGGACGAGCGTCACGAGCGTCCCGCCGCCCGGCAGGGCCTTCACGGTCCGCATCAGGCGCAGCGGACCCTGCTGCACGCTCCCGCCGTCACGGACCGGGGTGGACAGCGTCGCCTGTGGGCGCAGCAGCGCGAAGTCGGCCGTCGTGAGGACCGCCACGTCCACCGTGCGCGTCCCGAGGCCCGGCGCGGCCTGGAAGGGTGCCTGACCACGGTCGAGCGTCACGAGCCAGCTGCCCGGCACGAGGTTCCGGAAGGTGTACCGTCCCTGGTCGTCCGTGAGGGACTGGACGCCGTTGGCGAGCAGCACGCGCACGCCCGCGAGCGGCGTCTCGCCGGGGTCGCGGCGACTGTTGCCGTTCGCGTCGATGAACACCTCACCCGTCAGGGTCGCGCGCCGGTCGAAGACGCCTGCCGTGACGCTCAGGGCCGCGCCCGCCTCGTTCGAGGTGAGCGCCGTGCCGTCCGTCAGCACGCCGGTCGCGCTCGCCACGGCCGTCAGCTGCGCGGCCGCGCCCGCCAGGACCACGGCGCGGTACGTGACCTGCAGCTTCCGACCGGCCGGGACGACGCCCGTGAAGATCAGGACGTTCCCCTCCTGCCGGACGCTGCCGCCCGGCACGCTCAGGCTGCCCGACCCGCCCACGTACGCGAGGCCCGCCGGGAGCGTCACGCGCAGCTCGGTCTGCAGGGCGCTCCCGGCGGGGTTCTGCACGGCGGCCGTGAAGGTCGGGGCGTCGCCCACGCTCGCCTGAGCGGGCATGACGGTGTGCGTGAGCAGCAGCGTCAGGTTCTGCAGGGCGTCGAGGCGCGTGACGTTCGACGCGTCGCGCGTCCCGTCCGCGCAGGTCGCCGTGAGGTTCACGAGCAGTGGACCGTTCACGGGCCCGGACGCACTCACGCCGAGCAGCACGGCGCGCTGCTCGCCCGGCGCGAGCGTCAGGTCCGTCAGCGGCTGCAGGGCCGCCGAGCCGCTCTGCGCGGCCAGCACCGTGACGGTCACACCCGGCGTGGGCGTGAGCAGTTCGGCGGCCAGCGTGACGGCCCCGGCGCGCAGGCCCGTCTGCGTGACCGTGTACGGCACCGTGACCGTGCCGGGCGCCACGAAACTCAGGGTGCGCGAGGGGCTGGCCGTGCTGCCGTCCGGGCCGACCTGCGGCACGCAGGCCCCCTGGCGGCGCAGCGTCACGGTGTTCGACGGGACGCTCAGCGCACCGGCCTGCAGCGCCGCCGTGTTCTGCACGGTCGCGCCGGGAGCGGCCGCCTGTGCCTGCACGGTGCCCGTCGCCGCGAGCAGCAGTGCCAGACCGCCCGCGAGGAGGGACGCCGCGCGTTCTGGAGCGCGGAGGGGAAGGGGAGAGACGCGCGGCATCTTCACCTCCTTACTTGACCTTGACCGTCAGGACGAGCGTGAAGGTCCCGCCGGGCGCGAGCGCGTCCAGGCTGTTCACGCTGCCGTTGCCGTCGCTGTTCACGCCCACCCAGAAGCGGCCGAGCGGCAGGGAGGTCGGCGCGGCCACGTTCCAGCTCGCGCCGTCGTCCACCGAGTACAGCACGCTGCCCGCCGCGCCGACCGACACGAGTTCGGTGTCGGCGGGCACGCTGTCCACCAGGTAGCTGCCGTACAGGGTGCTGGTGCCGGTGTTCGTGGCGACCACGCGGTACCGGACGATGTCGCCGGGACTGACGGGATCGTTGTCCGCCAGGGGCGTGCTGGTGGTGCAGACGGTGTCGCTGCACAGCTCGGCACTCTTCACGACGCTGCTCGTCACGCTCTGCACGGTGGTGGTGTCGGTCGCGGAGACGTTCAGGGTGGGGTTCGGGGCGAGGGCGGTGCTGAGTGCGGCCGTCACGGTGGTCGCCTCCGACACGCTGCCGGTCACGCTGACCGGCACGGTCACGCGCACGTAGACGGCCTGCGTGCCGCCTGCCGCGACGTTCACGCTCAGGGTGGGCGTGAAGGTGACGTTGTCGGTGGAGTACGTGTACGTCAGGCCTGCCGGGGAAGTGTATGCCGCGAAGTTCGCGGTGACGGGCGCGTTGCCGGAGTTGCCGAGCGTGTGCGCGTACGTGACGCTGCCGCCCGCGATGGTGCTGAGCGCTCCGTCCGGCGTGAGGCTGCCGGTCAGGACGGCGTTGCTGCGCAGCGAGTCCGTGACGGTGCTGGTGCGGCTCGCCTCGGCGGTGCTCGTCGCGGTGAAGGTGATGGGCGACGTGCCTGCCGCCGTGCCTGCCGCGACCGGCACGACCGCGATCAGGCAGACGGTGCCGCCCGCCGGGACGGACGGGCTGACCGTGATGGCGGCCCCGTCGGGGGTGCCGTCGCAGTTGGTGTCGGCGTAGAAGACCGCGCCGGGCACGCTGGAGGTCAGGGTGTACGTTTCCGCGACCGGCCCGCCGTTCAGCACCTCCAGCGGGAAGCTGGCGTTCTGGCCGGGGTTCGCGGCCTGCGTGGCGGGGGAGGTGTCGGGCGCGGTGGCGGGATTGCGGTCGCCGTTGCCGAGCACGGCCGCGCCGGCCGGGACGACCTGCGCCACGCGGTCCACCGTCGTGTCGGCCGTGCCGCCCTGCGGGGTGACGGTCAGGGTGAGGTCGGTGTTCGTGGCGGCGCCGGACGTGACGGGCACGCTGCACACCACCGCAATGTCGAGCGTGGCGCCCGCCGCGAGCGTCACGGGGTTGCTGAAGGGCGTCAGGGTGTCGGTGACGCTCACGTTCTGCAGGGTGCAGGTCCACCCGGCGGGGACGCCGCTCAGCACGGCCGTCAGGTTCTCGGTGGCGTTCCCGGTGTTCTGGATGGTGTGCTTGAAGCTGACGTTCGTTCCGGCCGTCACGGCCCCCGAGACGGCCTGCGTGTCGGCGCTCCGGTCGATGGTGTGTCCTCCGAAGGTGTAGCTGCCGCTCGCGCCGCCTGCCGGGAAGGCGAAGGGTCCGGCCACGGCGCTGACGAGGGCGTTCACGGTGGACGTGACGGCCGTGGCGGTCACGGTTTCGCCGCTGTCCGAGCCGTCTGTGTCGCCGTTGCCGTCCGCGACGGAGGTGGCCGTGCTGCTGATGACGGTCCCGGCTGCCGTGCCTGCCGGGACGACTGCCGTGTACGTCAGGGACACGCTGCCGCCGGACGGGAGGAAGGTGCCGCTCCCCACCACCAGCAGGGCTATGTCCGTCACGGTGCCGCTCGCGGGGAGGGTCGCTGTCCAGCTGCCCCCGTTGTCGGTGGAGTAGATGGGCAGGGTCGTGCCGGACGTGGTGCTGCTGGCGCTCACGCCGCCGAAGGTCACGCCAGGCAGCGGGACGCGCACGAGCACGCCGTTGCGGGCCGTGCCGTCCACCGTCACGACGCCCGTCACGGCGCCCACGGCCGCGCCGGTCACGGTGCCCGTCACGGTGTACGTGAGGGTGCCGCCGGGGTTGATGCCGCCCGCCGGGCTGACCGTCTCGCTGAGCGCGATCTGCCCGGTGGGGCTGACGGTCAGGGACGCGTAGTTCTGATCGTCGAGTTTGCTCGTGTCGCCCCTGGAGACGCCCTTCAGCGCGAAGCGCGACACCTGCCCGTCCGGGGTGCCCACGGGCGCCGTGACTTCCAGCAGGACGGTGGTGCGGTCGCCGGTGCTGCCGTCCTGCACGGCGGCCAGCGTGACGCTGCTGATGGCCGCGCCGTCCGGCACGCCGTCGTTGTTGGCGTCGAGGTAGATGGCGGTCTGCGCGTCGTAGTCGTCGGTCGCGGACTGTACGACGCTCAGGTCGACGGTGTCGCTGCCGTTCCCGGCGTTCTGGATGGTGTACGAGATCAGGCGGCGGTTGCCCGCGATGGACTGGAAGGCGCGGGTGGGCGGGACGCTGCCCTCGGCGGCGCTCGTCTCGACGCTCAGGGCGTACACCTGCCGCACGCGCACGGTCACGGTGTTGGAGTCCTTGTTGCGGGTGCCGCCCAGCGAGTCCTGGTAGTTGAGGGTGGCGGTGTTCTGGATGTTGGTGTTGGCGGGCGTGCCGACGCCGAGGGCGGCTCCTGCGGCGCACAGGCCGAGCGTGAGGAGCAGGGTACGGACGGCGGTTCGGGGGTGGGTCGTCATGGTGAGGCTCCTGTCGTGCGGTGTGCTGGGGGTGTGCTGGCGACGTGTGGGCTGGGCGCGGCCCGGGGTGGGAGGGTCAGCGGACGGTGGTGCGGACCTCCGCCGCGACCTGACTCTTCGCGTCGAGGGTGGGGAGCATCCAGCGCACGGCGCGGTACTCGTTCGGCTGGACCGTCACCTCCTGCACGGTGGTGACGCCGTCCCTGGTGACGCTGACCTTCTTCTTGAGGGGTGCGGGCGCGAAGGTGCTGCCGTCCGTGCTGAACAGCGGCGTGAGGGTGCGCGTGCCGACCCGCAGCACGGCGCTCCCGTTGACGTAGGTGGTGGTGGCGGGGAAGGGGACGGTCAGTGCGAGGTTCTGCACGGCGCGCGGCAGGTCGTTGACGGCAGCGGCGCGCCACAGCAGCAGGTCGCCGGGGCGCGGGCGGACGCTGTCGCCGGTGGCAGTGAAGGTCTCCGCGCCCCTGGCGTCACGCCCGACGAGCAGCGACGCGAGCTGCACCCGCACCGGGTCCGGCGTGGGCGTGGTCCCGGACGGTGTGCCGGACTGGGCGAGCGTGACGGATGACGAAGTCAGCAGCAGGACAGCCATCAGGGTGCGAGTCATGTTGTGCACTGTAGAAATTCGGGTCTGACAGCCCGGATGTTTTGCTGCTTCATGAATGTTCAGCCGCTGCCGTGCCTGGACATGAGAGGCGTGTTGGGCGTCTTTTTCGTGTGTCGGACGCCATGACGATGTTTGCATTTCCGCCCTGAAGCGTTTCTTCATTCTGTCTTCAGGATGGGTCGCCTGCGCGGTACTTCACATCCCGGGAGGGACGTGTGAAGAACTGGACAGTTCGGCTCTGGACTCACTACACTAACTCTCTGCTGAATCCCGGGGATATACCGGGGAAAACATGCGCCCAGAGGCAGTTTCTGGCGCTGTAAGATTCACGCGTTATCTTACACATGAAAACATGAAGTCCTCAAAACCCCTGGTCTGGAGCGGAAGGAATGACGGCACATCCTCCGCGCCCCTGCGGTCATGATTCTCATCTGGCGGCCAAATTTGCACAACACGCCATGAAATTGCAGCGATCCCAGAGTGCTGAACCCCTGATACGGTTTTGATCCGATTCCAGGGATGCCGGAAGCAGCACCGACATCCCTTCCATCTCCTCCAAACCGTACTTGTTGGCACTCGCTTCGCTCGGCTGAACTCTACAAGTTCAGCTCAAAACCGTATGAAGTTCAGCCGAGCGAAGAGGGCACCAAAGTTTACGGGCTGAAGGAGACGGAAGCGGGCAGGCGTCCCCATGGGTGCTGATCTGCCCAGGGAGGGGTGCCGGGGCATGTTCCGGCCGCCCCGGAACCGATCAATGCCGGATCAGTTGCCGCGCCGCGTGCGCTTCTCGGCCTCGATGGCGCGCTGCAGGTCCGTGATCTGCCGCAGCATCCCCACCTGCTCCTGCGGGGACGCCGTCCCGATCTGCGCCTTGAGCAGGTTCACCTCGGCCCGGAGCGAGTCGATGCTCAGCCCCACCACGATGTCGTCCGTCGCGGCGGCCGCGTACCCCTGAACCTTCTGCTCGTACGACTCGTTCGCCGCGCGGGACAGCGTGCCCGGATCACGCCCCTCGAACAGCAGCCGGATCAGCAGCGCCTCCTCCGGCTGCCCACGGAACAGGTCCAGGATCGCTTCCGGACTGCTCGCGCCCTGCGCGGCCAGCATGACCTTCCCGACCGTCTGGTTGCGCCACGGCGTCTGCCCGTCCAGCTTGGAGAGCAGGTTCGGGTTCAGCAGGATCTGGCGCAGCAGGGCCAGCTCGTGGTCCTCCTCGCCGCGTCCGGTGCTCATGCCGACCATCTGCGTGTCGCTCAGCGTCTTGCGTTTCGCCTTGCTGCTGATCCAGTCGAGCAGCGCGTCCGGCCGGATGCCGAGCATCTCGCAGGCCCGCTGCCGCATCTGCTGCGCGCCCTCGTCGAGCGGGTCGAGGTTCTGCATGCGCGGCAGCAGCGCCATCAGCACCTGCCGCTTGCCGTCCTGCGTGTCCACCCCGTACTGCTCGGCGGCGGCCCGCACCCGGTACCCGATCTCGTCGATGCCGCCCGCGAGCGCCTGCCGGACCGCCTCGATGTCGCCCGACATGATCGCGTCGGCCGGGTCCTTGCCGTTCGGGACGCTGGTGGCCCGCACCCGGAAGTTCGCGCCGAGCACCTGGTCCAGCCCCGACAGGGTGGCCTTGAGGCCCGCCTCGTCCCGGTCGAACATCAGGCTCAGGCCGCCCACGCCGAGCCGGGACAGCAGTGTGGCGTGCTCCGCCGTGAGCGACGTGCCGAGCGTCGCGACGGCCCCCGTGAAGCCCGCCTGATGCATGGCGATCACGTCCATGTACCCTTCCACCACGATCAGCTCGCTGCGGCTCCCGCCCTCACGCACCCCCTCGCGCGCGAAGTTCAGACCGTACAGCAGTTCGCCCTTCCGGAACGCTTCCGTCTCGGGCGTGTTCAGGTACTTGGGTTTCTCGTCGCCCAGCACGCGCCCGCCGAAGCCGCACAGGCGGCCCAGGTGATCGCGGATCGGGAACATCACGCGCCCCCGGAAGCGGTCGTACACGCGTCCGGACTCCACGTTCTCGCTCAGCAGGCCCGCCTCCAGCAGCTGCCGTTCCGTCAGGCCGCGCGTCCGGGCGCGTTTCAGCAGGCCGTCCCAGCCGTCCGGCGCGTACCCCAGCTCGAACTTCTCGATGGTCTCGTCCGTCAGGCCGCGCCGCCGGAAGTACTCCAGGCCCGGCCCGCTCAGGTTCTCGCGGAAGTACGCGAGCGCGAAGGCGTTCACGTCGTACTGGTCGCGGGAGGTCTTCTCGCCGTAGCGCGTCTCGACCGTCACGCCCGCCTTGTCGGCCAGTTTGCGCAGCGCGTCCCCGAAACTCAGGTTCTCCTGCCGCTGCACGAAGCTGAACATGTCGCCGCCCGCCTTGCAGCCGAAGCAGTAGAAGTACCCCTGCTCCACGTCCACCTGGAAGCTCGGGGACTTCTCCTTGTGGAAGGGGCACAGGCCCTTGAGGCGGCCGCGCCCGGCGGGCACGAGCTGCACGTACTCGCCGATCACGTCGGCGATACTGATCCGTTCCCGGACCTCTTCTTTACTTCCCACGCGTCGCGCTTCCCACCAGGCTTCACCTCCCTTCGGGGCAGAGTCATACGGACCCGCGTTCCACGTCGGTGCAGAGCATGTTTATCGCCTGCCCGTTCCCGGTCCGAAAGTCCGTATCCTACCCGGCACGCGTGACCGCGCTGTTGCGGCCCAGGCCGGGGGAGGTCCCCAGTCTACGCCCTGACGCCAGGAGCGTAAAGGGACCATGAACACCGTCTGGCACGCACAAAATACCCCGGACGCGTGCTGGCGCGGTCCGGGGCGGGCAGGTGGGCGTGGGCGGGTCAGGGTTTGCTGGTGATGTCCTTGCCGTCCTGCGGTTTCACGCCGTTCTCGACCCAGCCGCGCAGGTCGTTCCACGCGCCCACCACTTCCTTCGTCGAGAAGTAGCAGTGCGCCGGGCCGCTGCTGCTGGTCGCGTCGACCGCCTTGGGCTGCACGGTCTGTTGCACGAGGTTCGCGCTGTTCCCGGCGGCCGCCACGATCGCCCTGAATTCCGGCTCGAAGCTGTACGGCACCAGCGGGTCGGAGGTGTTGTGGAAGCTGAGCATCTTCGCCGTGAACTTCCCGGTCGGCGTGTAGTTCGCGTCGAGGTACGCGGCGGACGCGTCTCCCGCCCCGAGCGTGATGCGCTGCACGCGGGCGTTCAGGTCGGCGTCCACGGCCACGCTGCCGCTGGTGGGGTACGTCTTGCCGACGTTGCTGTACCCGGCGCCGCCCGTGGTGCTCAGGTAGTCCTGCAGGCCGTACACGGTGGACGCGAGCGGCGTGATGAAGCTGACCGCGTCGGGCGGGGTGCCCGCCACGCGCGCCACGCCGCCCACGATGCCGAGCGCCTTCGGGTCGCCCTTGGCGGCCGCCGTGAAGAGCGACACGACGGTGCCCGTGACGACGTTCGCGGTGAGGGCCGCGTTCGGGGTGATGGCGTCGCCGTTGCCGGGCAGCGCGTAGGCCGTGTCGCGCGTGAAGTAGTCGTAGACGACCCGGAAGTCCAGCAGGTAGCGTTCCTCGGCGCGCCAGCCCGCCACGACGCCGCAGTAGGGGAGGGCGCCCACGAAGTCGTTCGGGTACTTCTCGACGAGCGCCACCGTGATGTTGCCGCCCATTGAGATGCCGGTGATGTACTGGGACTTGCTGCCCATGCGTGCCAGGAAGTCGTGCAGGGCCTTGTTGGCCTCCACGCCTTCCTTGACGGCGTACCCGGTCTTGGCGTACGCGGTGTTGGCGGCCACGTACCCCTGACCGTACGCGGTGGTCAGCAGCCCGAAGGACGGGTCGGCGGCCGGGTCGGGCACCTTCTCGGTGGTGCCGGGCGTGGCGTAGCCGTGCGCTTCCAGCACGCTGCGGCCGTTCCAGTTGGCGGGCACGCGCGCCGCGAAGGGCACGCTGGCCGCCCCGGCCTTGAGCATGCCGGTCACGTTCAGGCCGCCGTCGTCGCGCCTGGCGATCTTCAGGCCGGTCACGCCGGACAGGCTGGCGGCGTTGCCGATGCTCTCCTCGCTGCCGGGCGTGGGTGCGGGGCTGCAGGCGCCCATCAGGGCGCTGAGGAGCAGGGCGGCGGGGAGGAGCAGGGCGGTGCGGGCGGGGCGCGTCATGGGTTCTCCTGTGCTGGGCGGGCTGGGACCGGGTTGGCTGGGGTTGGGCCGAATCCGAATGGGGGTGGGCAGGGCCGAAGTGGGCAGGGCACGCGGGCGCTTCCCAGGTGCGTGGCACACGGCCGGGCGCACGCCGGGCGGGCGTGAACGGATGAACGCTGAAGGTGAACCTGCGTGCACTCATGCTAGGGCGGCGCGCCCGGGAATAACAGAGGGGGCAGTCCAAACATCCGGCCAGACGCCCGGACGGCGGGGGCGGCGGTGCGGCCATGCTCTACACTTCCGGCATGAGCGCCCTCCCGCCCGGCGACCCGTCCGACCCGTCCGGCACGCCCGGTGCCGCCCCGCTGCCCGTGCAGGGCGAGACGCTGTCGCGCGACGAGCTGCGCCGCTACGGGCGGCCGCTGCTGGTGCCGGAGTGGGCGCACTCGGGCGCGCAGGAGCGCCTGCGGGCCGCGCGGGTGCTGGTGGTGGGCGCGGGCGGGCTGGGCTGCCCGGTGCTGTCGTACCTGGGCGGGGCGGGCGTGGGGACGCTGCACGTCTCGGACGGCGACACGGTCAGTCTCAGCAACCTGCACCGGCAGACCCTGTACACGGTGGGCGACGTGGGCCGCCCGAAGGCGCAGGTGGCGGCGGCGCGCGTGCAGGCCCTCAATCCGCACGTGCAGGTGAGGGCCGTGGAGGCGCTCGGGGCCGGGCGGCCGGACCTGCTGGACGGCTACGACCTGACTGTGGACTGCACCGACAACTTCGACACCCGGTACCTGATCAACGACGCGTGCGTGGCGGCGGGGCGGCGCTGGGTGTGGGGCGCGGCGGGCGGTACGGAGGGCATGGTGAGCGTGTTCGGGCCGGAGTGCAGCCTGCGCGACCTGTTCCCCGAGCCGACCGGGGCGGAGTCCTGCGACGAGATCGGGGTGATCGGGCCGCTGCTGGGGGTGGTGGGCAGCCTGATGGCCGCCGAGGCGCTCAAGGTCCTGGGCGGCATTGGTGAGCCGTTGATAGGAAGCCTTCTCATCTACGACCTGCTGGAGGCCCGCCTGAGGCGGATCGGACTGCGCCCAGCACGGGCTGCAGCTGCAGTGTCTTTATAGATTATTAATCTAATTTTCATTAGACGCACATCTGATTTTCTGCTGCTGGAGCAGATTTTCCCGATTTTTGCGGCTCCATCCCACTCACCCGGCCGCCCCCGAAGTGGGGGGGATGCCCCCCAGGAGGGACTTTTCGAGGACACATCCCGCAAAAGGTGTGTTACTATCCATTCGAGCCCACAATACAGCTCAAATCCACCTCTGGAGGACATTCACATGGCAAAAAGCACCAAGCCCGCCGCCGCCAAGGCTCCCGCCAAGGCCGCCAAGCCCGCCGCCAAAGCTGCTCCCAAGACCGCTGCCGCGGACAAGAGCGAGAAGATCGCCAAGACCCAGATCATCGACATGGTGGCCGACAAGACCAGCCTGAACAAGAAGCAGGCCGGTGAGGCCGTCGCCTCCATGCTCGACGTCGTCGTCGAAGCGCTCAAGGGCGGCAAGAGCGTCGGCCTGCCCGGCCTCGGGACCTTCAGCGTCGCCAAGACCGCGGCCCGCCAGGGCGTGCGCCCCGGCACCAGCGAGAAGATCACCATTCCCGCCGGCAAGAAGGTCCGCTTCAAGGTCGCCAGCACCCTCAAGACCGGCCTGTAAGAACACACGTCAGTCCGGAGGTGGATGGGTCACTCGAAAGGGTGACCCATTTGCCATCCCGTTCCCCGCCGCTCCCCTCGTTCCTGCCGCGCGTCACACCGGAAGTTCATCTAAAGGTCTCCTCATCTCCGGCCAGTCCGGCTGCGTTCTCATGGAGTGTCCCGCCCGCCTGCACGTCAGGCCCCCGCCCCTATCCGGGCCGCGTGCAGCGCCGAACGGACACGCGCAGGGACACCGCCGCACCGGCCCGGCATACGGGCACGACCGGCACAGTTGTCACCTCCGCGCACCGCTACAGTCGAACCACCCGGCCCCACCCACCGAAGGACCTGTCCGAACGCGGACCGGGGCACGACAATTCAGGCCGCTGGCCAGTCTGGAACGAGGAGAACGCTATGAAGAGGAACCTGACCTACCTGCTGACCGGCCTCGTGCTGAGCAGCGCGGCCACCGCCGCCGCCAAACCCATCGTGGTCGGCGGCAAGCTCGACCCCGAAGCGCAGCTGCTCAGCCAGATGATCATCCTGACGCTCCGCAACGCCGGACTCGAAGTGACCGACAAGGCCTCCCTGGGCGACACCGGCGTGAACCGCAAGGCCATCCTCGCGGGCGAGATCGACACCTACGCCGAGTACACCGGCAACGCTGTGTACCTCTTCCCGGCCGCCAAGATCACCCCCAAGCAGGCCAAGAATCCCGGCACCGTGTACGGCCTCGCCCGGCAGCTCGACAGCAAGCAGGGCATCACGTGGCTCAAGCCCGCCAACGCCAACAACACCTGGGCCGTCGCCGTCCCCCAGGCCTTCGCCGCGCAGAACAAGCTGAGCAGCTACACCGACCTCGCCGCGTACCTCAAGAAGGGCGGCAAGTTCAAGGTGGCGGGCAGCCCCGAGTTCTTCAACCGTGACGACGCCTTCAAGCTCTTCGAGACGACGTACGGCTTCACGCTCAGCCCCGACCAGAAGCTCGTGCTAGCGGGCGCCACACCCCCCCAGACGCAGCAGGCGGCCGCCAGCGGCACCAACGGCGTGAACGCCGCCATGGCCTACGCCACCGACGGCAGCATCGCCGCGCTGAAACTGGTCGTCCTGAAAGACACCAAGAACGCCCAGCCGGTCTACCAGCCCGCCCCGATCATCCGCACCGAGACCCTCAAGGCCAACCCGCAGATCGAGGGCCTGCTCAACAAGGTGTTCGCCACCCTGAACGCCCAGACGCTGCAGACCCTGAACGGCAAGATCGCGCTGGAAGGCCAGAGCGCGCAGAGCGTCGCCTCCGCGTACCTGAAGGGCAAGAACCTCATCAAGTAACGGGCCGGGAAGCGGGCCGCGCGGCCCGGGCGACCACCTGTCCGCCTACGCGCCCCGCTCCCGCCTGAGCCGTTCAGTCCCGAGTGCTTCAGCCCCGAGTGCCCACGCACCGGGGCTGTTTCGCTCCCCCAGGAGACCCCATGCGGATGAATGCCCGCCCCACCCGCCGCCCGCCCCGGCCCGGCCACCCAGAGGCCGCGTGAGCGCCCCCGCCCTGACGGTCCCGGCCCGCCCGGCCCGCGCCGCGCTGCCCGGCGACCTCGTCACGGTGTTCGTGCTGGCGGCCCTCCCGATGCTCGCCGCCCTGGCACTGCCGTGGGTGCTGCTGCGCCCCAACCGCATCGCGCCCGGCGAGGCGCTGCACCTGCCGCTCCCGGACCTGATCGTGGGGGCCGTGCTGGCCCTCGCGCTGCCCGTCACGGCCCGCCTCGCCCCCCGCGCCCTGTGGCTCGTGAGTGCGCTCGCCCTGAGCGCCGGGTTCTGGTGGCTCGGCACCCGCACGACCGCCGCGCTCGCGGATCAGCTGCCCTTCGCGCGCGCCAGCGCCAGCAGCGGCGTGTGGCTGTGGCTGCTCGGCAGCGCTGTCGCCGCGTACGGCGCTCGCCTCGCCGCCCGCACCCGCACCGAACGCGCGCTCGGCCTGCTGTGGCTGCTGCCGCTCGCGTTCTGGGCGTTCACCGGGTTCTTCACGCACTGGTCGGTGGTGGTGGAGGGCACGGCGGAACGCGACCGGCTGCTGCAGGAGTTCGTGCAGCACCTCACGCTCGTCGGATCGGCACTGGCGATCGCGCTGCTGCTCGGCGGGCCGCTCGCCGTGCTCGCCAGCCGCCGCCCACGCGTGGCAGGCGCCGTCCTGAGCGTCGCCAACGCCGTGCAGACCATCCCCAGCCTCGCGCTGCTCGGCCTGCTCATCGCGCCGTTCTCGGCCCTCGGGACGGCCTTCCCGGCCCTGCGTGACCTGGGCATCCGCGGCATCGGCGTGGCGCCCGCCCTGACCGCCATGACCCTGTACGCCCTGCTGCCCGTCCTGCGCAACGGCGTGGTCGCCCTGACCGGCGTGCCCGAAGGCGTACTCGACGCGGCGCGCGGCATGGGCATGACCGACGCGCAACGCTTCTGGCGCGTGCAGCTGCCGCTCGCGCTGCCCGTCTGGCTGACCGGCGTGCGGCAGGCCGCCGTCCTCCTGATGGGCGTCGCCGCCATCGCCTCCCAGATCGGGGCGGGCGGACTGGGCGTGTACATCTTCAAGGGCCTGCAGAGCAGCGCCGCCGACCTGATCCTGCTGGGCGCCATTCCTGCCGTGCTGCTCGCCGTGCTGATCAACGCGCTGCTGCACGGCCTGGAAGCCCTGCTGGCCCGCAGGCTGGGCCGCGCGTGACGCCCCCGCCCGCCCGCCCGACCCACCCTGTCCCGATCCAACCCGTCCCGGCGCACCCGCCGGAAGCCCGCACGCCGCGCCCGGAGCAAGCATGATCACCCTCGAACACCTCGAAAAACGCTACGGCGACACGTACGCCGTGCGCGACCTGAACCTCGCCTTCCCGGACGCGTCCATCACGGCGCTGCTCGGCCCGTCCGGCTGCGGCAAGACCACCACCCTGCGCATGATCAACCGCCTGATCGAACCGAGCGGCGGCAAGGTCCTGCTGGACGGGCAGGACGCCGCCGCCCTCCGCCCCGAGGCGCTGCGGCGCGGCATCGGGTACGTCATCCAACAGATCGGACTGTTCCCGCACCTGTCGGTCGCGCAGAACGTGGCGACCGTCCCGGACCTGCTCGGCCGTGACCGCGCCCGCACGAACGCCCGCGTGGACGAACTGCTGGACCTGGTGGGCCTGGATCCCCGCACCTTCCGTGACAAGCGGCCCGGTGAACTGTCGGGCGGGCAGGCACAGCGGGTCGGGGTGGCGCGCGCCCTGGCCGCAGACCCGCCCGTGCTGCTGATGGACGAGCCGTTCGGTGCGCTCGACCCGATCGCGCGGGACGAGGTGCAGGAACGCTTCCTGGGCATCCAGGCGACCCTGAAGAAGACGGTCGTGATCGTGTCGCACGACATCGACGAGGCGCTCCGCATGGGCGACTACGTGGCGCTCATGCGCGCCGGGAGCCTGGAGCAGTTCGGGACGCCCGACGACCTCGTGCGGCGACCCGCGACGCCGTTCGTGCGGCAGTTCCTGGGCGACGACGCGAACCTGCGTCAGCTGGCGGGCGTGCCGGTCCGGCACTTCGTGCAGGCGGGCGACACGGCGGGCCTCCCACGCCTGGAGGCGGGCACGAACACCCGCACGGCCATCGCGCTGCTGCTGCGCGCGGGCAGCGAGTCGGGCGGCGTGTGGGACGGGGACCGGCCGCTGGGCGTCGTCAGTTTCCGTGACCTGACGCGCGCCGAGGCCGCCCCCGCCCCGGACGCGCCCGGACGGCCCGCGTGACGGCTGCGGCCGCCACCGCCCCCGCGCGCCGCGCCTCCCGCGCGTGGGGAGCACTCGTGTGGCCCGCGGCCCTGCTGTTGTGCGTGTTCACGCCGCTGCTGCCGCGCCTGCTGGCGGGCCTGTCCGCCGGAACGCCGCCCACCACCGACACGCCCCTGTGGCGCCTGACGCTCTCGCACCTCGGACTGGTGCTCGGCGCGGAAGTCGTCGTGCTGCTCATCGGCGTGCCGCTGGCCGTGTACGTCACCCGGCCCGGCCGGGACGCGCTGCGGCAGCTCGCGGAAGCCCTGACGGGCCTGGGGCAGACGGTGCCGACCATCGCGGTCCTCGCGCTCGCCGTGCCCGCCCTGGGCTTCGGGACGGCCCCCACCCTCGTCGGCCTGATCGTGTACGGGCTGGTGCCGGTCGTCAGCAACGCCGTCGCGGGCCTGATGGGTGTGGACCGCGCCGTGCAGGACGCCGCGCGCGGCATGGGCATGAGTGCCTGGCAGCGCCTCACGCGCGTCGAACTGCCGCTCAGCCTGCCGGTCCTGCTGGCCGGGGTCCGCACCAGCACGGTGTACAACGTCGGCACGGCCACCATCGGCGCGGCCCTCGGCGCGAGCGGGCTGGGCGAACCGATCATCAACGGCCTGTCGCAGCAGAACACCGGACTCGTCATGCTGGGCGCCGTCCTGTCGGGCCTGCTGGCCCTGAGCCTCGACGCGCTGCTGGGGCTCGTCACGCCCAGAGACTGACGGGCGGGCGTGGAGAGGGGGGCGGCCGTGTCCGGTGTGGGCGGACAGGCCACCCCCCTCCTATTGTGCCGTATGCACATGTGATATCATGGCGATAGGAGGAAGCTATGACTCACGGCAAGGACCAGGGCACGGACGGACTCGGCACACCCCTCACGGGACAGGTCCCCTCACCGGGCGGCACGGGCAGCACCGAACGGCGCGCCTTCGGTCTGCCGGGCGTCCCGGCCCTGCTGCTCTTCCTGGGCGTCGCCGCCCTGATCGCCGTGCTGGTCGCCGTGGGCGTGGCGTGGCTCGGCATCCTGCTCGGCGTGGCCCTGATGTTCTGCCTGGGCGGGTTCTTCATCGTGCAGCCGAACCAGGCGTCCGTCATCACGCTGTTCGGCCGGTACGTCGGCACGGAGCGCCGCAACGGGTTCTTCTGGACGAATCCCTTCACGACCCGCAACCGCCTGTCGCTGCGCATCCGGAACTTCAACTCCGAGCGCCTGAAGGTCAACGACGCGGGCGGCAACCCCATCGAGATCGCGGCCGTGATCGTGTGGCGCGTGGTGGACACCGCCCGCGCGACCTTCGACGTCGAGGACTACGCGCAGTTCGTGGCGATCCAGGCGGAGACGGCCCTGCGGCACCTCGCCGCGCAGTTCCACTACGACGACCCGGAAGCGGGCGGGCGCAGCCTGCGCGGCAACCCCGACGAGGTCGCCCAGGCGCTCGCGCAGGAACTCGCGCTGCGCCTGCAGCACGCGGGCGTCGAGGTGCTCGAAGCGCGCCTGTCGCACCTCGCGTACGCGCCGGAGATCGCGGGCGCGATGCTGCAGCGCCAGCAGGCGAGCGCCATCCTGGCGGCCCGGCAGATCATCGTGCAGGGCGCGGTCGGCATGGTCGAGATGGCGCTCGCGCAGCTGTCGGACCGCAACATCGTGGACCTCGACGAGGAACGCAAGGCGCAGATGGTCAGCAACCTGCTCGTCGTGCTGACCAGCGAGCGCGGCACGCAGCCGGTCGTGAACGCCGGGAGCCTGTACTGAGCGGGACGCCCCGGCGGGGGAGACCCCGCACGCGGACGGGACGGCGGCATGGCTGAGAAGAAGAAGAATTTCGCCCTGCGCCTCAGCCCGGACCTGCACGCCGCGCTGGAACGCTGGGCGTCCGACGACCTGCGCAGCGTGAACGCGCAGATCGAGTACCTGCTCACCGACGCCGCGCGCAGGGCGGGCCGCCTGCGCGCCCGTCCCGTCCCACCAGCCGCCGCTGCCGACAGCGCCAATCCCTCCGGGCCGGACGACGACGCACTTCATGGGAGCGTCAGCGATTCTTAAGCAAACGGCTAAGCTCCGGGTGCGGAGGTGGCCGTGTCCCCTGACGTACACTGGAGGTATGCCCCGACCGACCCGTTCGCCGCGTCACCCGTGGGCCGCCCGACCTCTCCACACGAACCGTCCCGTGCGGGCCGCGCAGCACCTGCCCCGCTGAACTGAACATCGTCCCGGCCCCGTGCCGGGTTTTTTTGGCCCGGGCTGCCGCGCGCAGCCTCCGGCCCGGTGAGGTGACCATGACCAGAAGCAGCGTTCGCAGCGAGGTTCAGGGCCAGATGACAGCGTACCTTCCCTCCGGGGTACCCTCGGCGGGACACCCGGACCGCGCCCCCGTGGGCGCGCAGGCCGCCCGCCCCCCCACTCCCGCCGGGAGTGCCGCGCCGCTGCGCTTCCAGCCGGGCGACCGCGTGATGGTCCCCCCGTACGGCATCGGCGTGATCTTCGGCACCTGCCTGCGGCGTGTGGCAGGCACGCAGGCCACGTACTACGCGGTGGAATTCCCGGAGAGCAGCTCGCGCGCGTACGTGCCGGTGGACGCGCCCGCACACTCCGGCATGCGTCCGGCCCTCACGTCGCACGAGACGCCGCGCCTGCTGCGGCACCTGCAGGAGGGCCGCGTGACGCTGCCCGCCCAGTGGTCCGCGCGGCAGCGTCAGGTGACGGAGATCCTAGTGTCGGGCGACCCCTTCGAGCTCGCCACCCTGACCTGCGAACTGCGCCGCTGGAACGTGCAGCGCGGCCTGCCGGACCTCGACCGTCAGGCGTTCCGGCGCGCCATCCGTCTGCTGGAACAGGAGGTGCAGGGCCTGGAGGACCTCGAAGCGCTGCGCGTGCGCGAACTGCTCGGCAACGCCTGGAACGAAGGCCCGCAGTGACACGGTCTTGAGCTGAACACCTGGAGTTCCGAGCGGAACGCGAAGCCGCCGCTGTTCCCGGCATCCCTGGAACCGGGTCAGCACCGGAGCGCGCCCGGCCAGCCGGGGGGAAGGGCCGCCTCGTGTGACCGGGAACCCTTGCCGTCCCACGCACGGCGTACCCTGAACGCATGTTCTCCCGCCCCGGTCCCATATCGAGCGCCGCCTCTACCCCCGGCGGACGCGGCGCGTCCCGTGACTTCTCGCAGTTGCGCCGCCTCACGTCGTACGCGCGCCCATACCTGCCGCTCCTGCTAATCGGGATCGCGTGCACGCTCGTGTCGAGCGGCCTGAACCTCGTGTTTCCCGGCCTGTTCGGGCGGCTCATCGACGCGTCCTTCCTGAAGGTCGGCAGCACCGACACCGCGCCCCTCGACCGCACGGTCCTGATGCTGCTCGGCATCTTCGCGCTCGCCGCATGCTTCGGCGCCGCGCAGAGCTACCTGCTGTCCCGCATGGGCGCGAGCGTCGTCGCGGACCTGCGCCGCGCCCTGTTCTCGCACCTGCTCACGCTCAGCCCGCGCTTCTTCGCGGCGCACAAGACCGGCGACCTCACGAGCCGCCTCACGGCCGACGTGGGCACCGTGCAGACGGTCGTCAGCACCGCGCTCGCGCAGCTGTTCAGCCAGAGCGTCACCCTGGTGGGCGGCGTGATCCTGCTGTTCGTGACGAGCGCGCGCCTGAGCGTCCTGACGCTCGCCGTGATCCCGCTCGTGATCGGGACAGCCATCACCATCGGGCGCCGCATCCGCCGCGTGTCCCGGCAGGTGCAGGACGCCATCGCCGCCGCGAACGCCGATGCCGAGGAAGCCATCTCCGGCGTGCGCGTCGTGCAGAGCTTCACGGCCGAACCGATCGAGCAGGACCGTTACGGGACCGGCATCCGCGCGTCCTTCCGTGCCGCGCTCGCCCGCGCGCAGCTGCAGGGCATCATGGGCGGCGTCATGAGCTTCCTGACCTTCGGGGCGCTCGCCGTGGTGCTGTGGTACGGCGGGCGGCAGGTCATGGCGGGCGACCTCACGCCCGGCAAGCTCATCAGCTTCCTGTTCTACGCCATGCAGGTCGGCATCACGGTCGCGTCCCTCACCAGCATCTTCAACCAGTTCCAGGAGGCGCTCGGCGCGTCCGGCCGCATCTTCGAACTGCTCGACGAGCGCAGCGACCTGCCGGAACCCGCCCGCCCGCACGCGCTCGGCACGGTCAGCGGCCGCGTCACCTTCCAGGACGTGTCCTTCGGGTACGGCGACCGGGACGACCTGCCCACCCTGTCCGACCTGAACTTCGACGTGCAGCCGGGCCAGCTGGTCGCGCTGGTCGGCCCGAGCGGAGCAGGCAAGACCACCCTCGTGAGCCTGATCCCGCGCTTCTACGACGTCAGTCACGGCACCCTGCAGATCGACGGGCAGGACGTGCGCGACCTCGCCCTGCGCGACCTGCGCGCCAACATCGGCCTCGTCCCGCAGGAGACGCTGCTGTTCTCCGGCACTGTCGCCGAGAACATCCTGTACGGCCGTCCCGGCGCGAGCCTGCAGGACGTGCAGGACGCCGCCCGCGCCGCCAACGCGCACGACTTCATCCGCGCCTTCCCGCAGGGCTACGACACCGTGGTCGGCGAGAAGGGCATCAAACTGTCCGGCGGGCAGCGCCAGCGGGTCGCCATCGCGCGCGCCATCCTCAAGAACCCCCGCATCCTGCTGCTCGACGAGGCGACCAGCAGCCTCGACTCCGAAAGTGAGGCGCTCGTGCAGGACGCCCTGGAGCGCCTGATGGTGGGCCGCACCAGCTTCGTGATCGCGCACCGGCTGAGCACCATCCGCAACGCCACCCGCATCCTGGTGCTGGAGGCGGGCCGCGTCGTGCAGGACGGCACGCACGACGAACTCATGGCGGCAGGCGGCCTGTACCGCGGCCTGTACGAGATGCAGTTCCGGCGCGAGCAGGACCCGCACGCCGAGGCTGCACAGCCCACGCCCGCCTGAAGGGACCGCCCCACGTCCGGTGGCAGCGCTCACGCCCGCCCGCCAGAGCGGTTGTCCGTTCAATGACCGTGGAACACCGCCCCGGTCATCCCACTCCCAACCGCTCTGGCACGACATTCACTCGCTCCGCTCGGTCATCGAAACGCCGTATGTTTCGATGACCGATGCTCTATCCTCCCCGCATGATCAACCGCACCTTCGGCCGCACCGGCCTGAACGTCGGCGCGCTCGGCTTCGGCGCAGGGCACATCGGCACGCCCGACCTCAGCGAGCAGGACGCCGGGACGCTCCTCAACCGCGCCGTGGACCGCGGCGTCACCCTGATCGACACCGCGCGCGGCTACGGCCTCTCCGAGGAACGCGTCGGACGGCACCTCGGCTGGCGGCGGCAGGACTACGTGCTGTCCAGCAAGGGCGGCTACGACGTGCCCGGCACGCCCGACTGGACGCCGGACGCCATCCGGCTCGGCATCGAACGCGCCCTGCGGACCCTGAACACCGACCACATCGACATCTTCCACCTGCACTCCTGCCCGCTGGACGTGCTGCGGCGCGACGACCTGCTCGGCGCACTCGACGCGGCCCGGCAGGCCGGTCACATCCGCGTCGCCGCGTACAGCGGCGAGAACGACGCGCTCGCCTGGGCCGTGTCGTCCGACCGCTTCGGCAGCGTGCAGACCAGCGTGAACCTCGCCGACCAGTGGAGCGTCCACCACGCCCTGCCCGGAGCGGCAGAACGTGGCCTGGGCGTGATCGGCAAACGCCCGGTCGCGAACATGGCGTGGACGTACCGCGAGCGGCCCGACGGACAGTACGCCGAAGCGTACTGGGACCGGCTGCAGCGCCTGAACCTCCCCGACTACGGCCTGGACCGCACCGAACTCGCCCTGCGGTACGCGGCGTTCGCGCCCGGCGTGGACAGCGTCATCGTGGGCACGGCCCGCACGGAGAACCTCGAACGCAACGTGCGGATCGTAGAACGCGGCCCCCTGCCCGCCGACGTGCTGCACGACATCGAGACGCGATGGCAGGCGCACGGGCAGGACTGGGGCGGCGAGATCTGAACCGCAGGCCCGTGCACCGCGGTGTCTGCGGATTCACTCCGGGTGGAACGCGGACGAACCGGCACCCGGTCCAGCCTGAGCGTCGCCCGGCCCGGTACTCAGTCCGCGTCGCGGCCCTCATACGGCATTGATCCGATTCCAGAGATGCCGGGAACAGCGAAGGCGTCCCTTCCTGGGCAGATCAGCGCCCTGTAGGACGCCCGCCTGCTTCCATCTCCTCCAGACCGGAGTTGTTGGCGCCCTCATCGCTCGGCTGAACACCAGGAGTTCAACTCACTCTCGTCTCGTCCGGTGCCGGGGCGAGGTCCATGCTGGGCTGCCCGCCGGACAGCCAGCGGCTCCCGGTCTCCGTGAAGCGCCACGGGAGGTTCCGGCCCGCCTGGATGCCCACGCGCGCCGTGACGGTCACGCGTTCGTCCGGGACAGGTTCGCCCGGACGCAGGTACAGGCCCTTCCCGTTCACGGGCGCGCCCCGGAACTGCGGCGCGAGGCCCATCGCCTGCACGAGCTTGGCGGGGCCGCTCGTGAGGTCCAGTTCGCGGGTCACGGGCCGGAACTCCAGCATGGCGTCCATGCCGCTCAGCGGTTCCAGCGCCCGGATCAGGACGCTGGCCGCCACGCCCTCCTCGCGGCACGTGACCTGCAGGAGCGGGTGGCGGTACGCGACCCAGAACACGAACGTGCCGGGCGGCGCGGCGAGCTCCTGGCTCTTCACGGCATGGAAGCGTCCCGCGAGGCAGCTCGGGTCGCGCGGGCAGTCGTAGGCCTCGACCTCCACCACCCGGCCCGACATGACCCGCCCGTCCGGCAGGGGCCGCACGAGGACGGCCCCCAGCAGTTCGCGCGCCACCTGGACGGGGTCACGGTCGAAGTCGCGGGGCGTGAACGCGGACGCGTGATCCAGCGGCAGCATGTGCCGAGGGTAGCGCGTCCCTGCCTGACCGCACCGCAGCCCCACGCACGAACGCGCCCCGCCCGAACAGTGAGGTCCAGGCGGGGCGTGCGGCGGCTTCGCGTTCCGCGCGGCTGAAGTTCAGGGGTTTGGCTCAGTTCGGGATCAGAGGCGGACGATCATCTTGCCGGTGTTCTGCCCGGCGAGCAGGCCGATGAACGCTTCCGGCGTGGCGTCGATGCCGTCCACGACCGTCTCGTCGAACTTCAGCTCGCCGGACGCGATCCAGCCGCCGACCTCCTCCGCGAAGGTGTCGAACAGGTCGTAGTGCGGCGATACCAGGAAGCCGCGCAGCGTCAGCTGCTTCCCGATCATCAGCGCGAGGTTGCGCGGGGCGGGGTTCGCCTCGGTGCTGTTGTACTGGCTGATCATGCCGCACACGGCCGCGTGCCCGCCCACCTTCAGGGACGAGATGGCCGCTTCGAGGTGCTCGCCGCCCACGTTGTCGAAGTACACGTCGATGCCGTCCGGCGCGGCCGCCTTGAGCTGCGCCGCGACCGGGCCGTCCTTGTAGTTGAAGGCCGCGTCGAAGCCCAGGTTTTCCGTCAGGTGCCGGACCTTGTCGGCACTTCCGGCACTGCCGATCACGCGGGACGCGCCCTTCAGCCGCGCGATCTGCCCGACGGCGCTGCCGACGGCGCCCGCCGCGCCCGACACGAACACCGTGTCGCCCGCCTTGAATTCCGCGACGCGCAGCAGGCCCGCGTACGCTGTGAGGCCCGGCATGCCGAGCACGCCGAGGTACGCGCTGAGCGGCACGCCGGGCCGTTCCGTCAGGACGCGCGCCTGCCGGGCGTTCACGTTGGCGTGCGTGCGCCAGCCGCGGTCGTGCAGGATCACGTCACCGACCTGCACGCCGTCCGCGCGGCTCTCCAGCACTCGGCCCACCGCGCCGCCCGTCATGGTCTCGCCGAGCGCGAAGGGCGGCGTGTAGCTCTTGACGTCGTTCATGCGGCCGCGCATGTACGGGTCGACCGTCAGGTACAGGTTCTGCACGCGCACCTGACCTTCCTCCAGTGGAGGGAGCGTCACGTCCGCCATGCTGAAGTCCGAGGGTTTCGGCGTGCCGACCGGGCGGGCCGCGAGTTGCACTTCGCGGGAGGTCTGGGCGGTGGGGTGGGCGTCTGAAGTGGTCATGCCGGTTACTGTGACCCCGCCCGGCCCCCCGTGAACGTGGCGCGGGTGACGTTCTTTCGCGGGGGACACGCGGACACCGTCACCGAAAGCGGACGCGTGCCGGTCCCGGGGTGGCCGCTCCGGCGCCCGCCTCAAACCTGTTACCCTCTCAGCATGTTGCTTTACGGAAGAAACCCGGTACTCGAAGCGCTCCGCGCGGGGCTGGTGCAGGAACTGCTGGTGGCGCGCGGCGTCGAGGAAGCGTTCGTTCAGGAGCTCAAGACCTTCGACGTGCGCCTCAAGTTCGCGCCACGCATCGAACTCGACCAGCTGGCCGGCACCACCGACCACCAGGGCGTCATGGCGGAAGTCGAGGACCTGGAGTGGGCGACGGTGGACGACATCCTCGACCGGGCCGAGAGCAGGGGAGAGCAGCTGCTGGTGGTGCTGCTGGACGGCATCACCGACCCCCGCAACTTCGGGGCGATCATCCGCAGCGCGGAGGTGCTCGGCGCGCACGGCGTGATCGTGGAGGAGCGGCGCAGCAGCCCCCTGAACGCCACCGTCGCCAAGGCCGCGGCGGGCGCGACGAGCTTCCTGCCGGTCGCGCAGACCAAGAACCTCCCGCGCCTCATCGAGCAGCTGAAGTCCGACAACGTCTGGGTGTACGGCGCGGCGGGCGAAGCGGCCCGCCCGATGGCGCAGCTGGACTTCGACCGGCCGCTCGCCCTCGTGATCGGCGCGGAAGGCGAAGGCATGCGGCGGCTCGTGCGCGAGAAGTGCGACGAGCTCGTGAGCATCCCGGTGCGCGGGCAGATTCAGAGCCTGAACGCGGCGGTCGCGGCGGGCATCCTGATCCAGCACGCGGTCGCCGGACGCAAATGACGGGCGCGCCACACGGTGACGGGACGCGCCCGGACGTCCTGACCCTCCGGGGCGAGCAGCTCATGCTTGACCTCCTGCCGGGCATCGGCGCGAGCGTCCTGAACCTGCACGCGGGCGGCCGCCCCGTCACGCGGCACGTGGACCTCGCGGACGTGAAGTCCAGCAGCCAGTGCGGCAGTTTCGCGCTCGTGCCGTACAGCAACCGCATCCGGGACGCGCGCTTCACGTATGGTGGACGGGACGTGCAGCTGCAGCCCGGCGCGGCGGACGGCAGCGTCCAGCACGGCGACGTCCGCAACCGCCCGTGGACGGTGCAGCGCCTGAGCGACACGCACGCCGTCTGCACCTTCGACAGCCGCGACTTCACGTCCCTGAACTGGCCGTGGGCGTTCACGGCCCGCATGGAGTACCTGCTGCACGGCCCGCACCTCGATACGTCCCTCACCGTCACGAACGCGGACGACACCCCCATGCCCGCCGGGATGGGCCTGCACCCGTACTTCGTGCGGCGGGACGGGCCGCTCGACCCGAGCGTGTCGTTCCGGGCGGGCGGCGTGTACGTCACGGACGGCACGTTCATCCCCACGCAGGGCGCGCAGCCTATCCCGCCCGAACTGGACTTCACGGCCCCGCGCAGCGTGGGCGACACGGACCTGAATCACGTGTACGCGTCCTGGGACGGCGTGGCCCGTCTGGACTGGGGCACGCGCGCCCTGACCGTCACGGCGGACAGCGTGTTCTCGCACCTCGTGGTGTTCACCGCTCCGGACGGGTCGCTGGCGCTGGAGCCGGTGTCGCACGCGACGGACGCCTTCAACCTCGCCGCGCGCGGCGTGCACGGCACCGACATGCGCGTCCTGACGCCCGGCGAGAGCATGGGCGGCGCGGTGCGGTTCACGCTCGAAGGCGACTGGTCGGCCGGACCGTGAGGCGGCCGCGTCCCCTGCCTGCCGGAACGTTCCGGGTTCCGGCCCTGCCCGCGTGAGCGGGACCGTTCAGGCCCGCGCGGCGGGCACGGCCCTCACGCCGACCGTGATGCTGGCGCTCGCCGCCGTGTACGTCATCTGGGGCAGCACGTACTTCGGCATCAAGGTCGCGATCGGGAGCCTCCCGCCGCTCGGCATGCTGGCCCTGCGGTTCGGGGTGGCGGGCGCCCTGATGTACGGCGTGCTGCGCGCGCGCGGCGTGCCCGCCCCCACGCCCCGGCAGTGGGGCTGGAGTGCCGTGGTGGGCCTGCTGCTGCTGGGCGGCGGGACGGGCCTCGTGACGCTCGCGGAACGCGACGCGAGCAGCAGCGTGGCCGCCATGCTGATCGCCGTGAGCCCCCTGTTCTCCGGGCTGTTCGGGCGCCTGTGGGGCGAGCGGACGGGTGCACGCGAGTGGCTCGGCATCGCGGTGGGCCTCGCCGGGATCGTGCTGCTGAACCTCGGGGAGCTGCGCGCCACGCCGCTCGCGGCACTGCTGCTGGTGCTCGCGCCGCTCTGCTGGACCTTCGGGAGCCAGTGGTCGCGGCACCTGCCGCTCCCGGACGGCCTGATGGGGTCCGCCGCCGAGATGCTAACGGGCGGCGCGGCCCTCGCCGTGCTGAGCGTCGTCACGCGTGAGCACTGGCACGCGCCCACCCCCGCGAGCCTGTGGGCGCTCGCGTACCTGATCGTGGCGGGCAGTCTCGTGGCGTACAGCGCGTACATGTACCTCGTGGCGCATGCGCGTCCGGCCGTGGCGACCAGTTACGCGTACGTGAACCCGCTCGTCGCGGTGCTGCTGGGCGTCGGACTGGGCGGCGAGCACCTCGGCGCGCTGGGCGTCGTGGCGCTTCTCGTGATCCTGCTGGGCGTGCTGCTCGTCATCTGGCCGTCCCGTCCGACCCTGGAGGCCACGTGACGCTCCCACCGACCCTCCCACCGGGCGGGACGCACCCGATCGGCGACCCGGTGAGCCTCGTGGTGCGCCGTCAGGTGCGCCCCGGTCACGAGGCGGCCTTCGAGGACCTGATCGGCGAACTCGTGCGCCTGCTGTCCACCTGGCCCGGGCACCGGGGCACGGGCGTTATTCGGCCGCCCGCCGGACTGTACGAGTACCTGATGGTGGTGCGCTTCGACGACGTGGGGCACGCGGCCGCGTGGCAGGCGTCCCCGCAGCGGCAGGCGTGGCTGGACCGGCTCGCACCGCACCTGGACGGCGAGACGAGCATCGAACACCAGCCGGGCCTGGAGTTCTGGTTCACGCCGCCCGGCAGTCCCGTCCTGGCGCAGCCGCGCCGCTGGAAGATGACGGCCGTGACGGTCCTCGCGCTGTACCCCACCAGCCTCGCCATCACGCTGCTGGTCGGGCCGTCCCTGGCGCATCTGCCGCTCCCGCTGCGCTCGCTGCTGCAGTCGCTGCTGGTGGTGCCGCTCATGACGTACGCCGTGATGCCGTGGGCGACCCGCACCTTCCGCCGCTGGCTGAAGCCCTGACCCGGACGGGAGCGGAGCAGGGCCGCGTTCCGCCCCCTTTCCCGTTTCCGGGGAGGCGTGGTACACTCCTCTAGTTTGTCCCGGCAACTGCAGGGGCGCGGCAGGCCACCCGAGACGGGTTCACCCATGACGGGGAAGGCCGCCAGACAGGAGAAGAACCATGAAGCGTACCTACCAGCCCAACGTCCGCAAGCGGGCCAAGACCCACGGCTTCCGCATCCGCATGAAGACCAAGAGCGGCCAGAACGTCCTCCAGCGCCGCCGCGCCAAGGGCCGTCACCGCCTGACCGTCTGAGGCCGCGTCCCCACCGGGACACGCCGCCCAGCTCAGCCGTTGTACCATCCCTCGTGATGCAGCCTACGCCCAGCGCCACCCCCACGCCCACAGCGCGGAAGGTGGCGCTGGTTTCTTTGCGTGGAGACCGGGAGTTCCGGAAGGTCCGGGCGCATGGGCAGGTGATCCGCACGCGGTACTTCCAGCTGCGCGTCACCGATTACCGCCCGCGTCACGGTGAGGTGTGGCAGCCGCGCGCCATCATCGGCATCGTGGTCCCCAAGAAGACCCTCAAGCGCGCCGTGGACCGCAACCGTGCCCGCAGGCGCATGCAGGAGGCCCTGCGGACCCTGCCGGGACTCGTGCCGTGCCGCGCCATCCTCAGTCCCGCCGCGCTCGTGCTGGACGCGCCCTTCGCGGAACTGCAGGCAGCACTCGCCAAGGCGCTCGGCAGCTTCGACCCCAAAGCCAGACCCAGGCCGAAACCCCGCAGCGGCGGCGCGCCAGGCCCGACCCCGGGCCCACGCGCGCCGGGAACGCCATGAGCGCCAAAGGCGGCGGCACGCACGTGAGCGTCCCGGCACGTGTCCTCGTGCGCGCCGTGCGTGGCTACCAGCGGCGACTGTCGCCCCTGAAGGGCGCGCCCACCTGCCGGTTCACGCCCACCTGCAGCGAGTACGCTGCGCAGGCGCTCGAAGTGCACGGCGCGCTGCGTGGCAGCCTGCTCGCCGCGTCGCGTATCCTGCGGTGTCATCCGCTCAACCCCGGCGGGTACGACCCGGTCCCGCCCGCCACCCCGCCCTCCCGGCCCACCCACACACCAAAGAAGCGTGAATCATGATGAAACTCCTGAACCCCGTCCTGGCCCTCCTGGGGCTCGCCGCACTGGGCAGCGCCGGTGCCAGCGTCAAACCGGACTGGATCCAAACCCAGAACTTCAACGGCAAGCCCGCCACCGTCTACACCAGCAACCTCGCTGATATCGCCTTCGACCAGAACGGCGAGATCATCGGCTGGTACATCAAGCAGACGGCCGGCGCGCGCCTCATCGACGACAAGGACGGCCAGCCGGACTTCAGCAAACTGATCGGCCAGAAGGGCGCCACGAACCTCGTGCGCGGCAGCAGCGCCCTGCGCGTCACCGTGCCCGGCAACACCGCCGCCAGGACCGCCAGACCCGTGCAGCTCGTGCGCGACGTGGCGCACAACCGCATGCAGGCCATCTTCACGTACGCGCAGGGCGCGGCGACCGTCACCAAGACCGTCGTGCTGCACCCCCGCCAGTTCAACATGCAGGCCGACATCAACGTGAGCGGCGCGACCGGCTACACCATCGCCTTCGACGGCCTCGGCCAGAACAAGGACCCCGGCATCCGCAACCTCGCGCAGGGCGGTTCGGTCGTGCAGGGCCCCGCCACCACCAGGAACATGCAGTACGCCGCTGTGTACGACACGCTCACGACCGGCTTCCTGGGCCTGGGCTCCAACTCGTACACCGCGCACCTGCTCGTCGTGCGGCCCGGCGCGGGCACCACCCTGGACGCCACCACCACCGGCGGACCGCAGGCGAACCTGACGCTGCAGGCGAAGGGCGACACCAAACTCGACGTGTACGGCGGCAAGAACGAACTGATCCACCTGTACCAGGAGGGTTACACGCAGCTGCCGGGCCTGTTCACCCCGAACATCTTCGGGCAGATCAGCCTGCTGCTCGTGAAGTTCATGGAATGGCTGTACACCTTCCTGAAGAGCTGGGGTCTCGTGATCTTCGTGTTCACGGTGCTGCTGCGCCTCGCCATCTGGCCGCTCATGCAGAACCAGGGCCGCACCACCGCCAAGATGCAGATGGTGCAGCCGCTCCTGAAGGAAGCGCAGGAACGCTACAAGGACGACCCGCAGAAGCTGCAGCAGGAAACGATGCGGCTCTACAAGGAGAACAACGTCAACCCGGCGGGCTGCCTGAGCATGTTCATTCCGCTGCCGATCCTGGCCGTGCTGTTCAGCACCTTCCGGAACTTCGAGTTCGATCAGGGCCTGTGGTGGCTGCCGGACCTGAGCCTGCCGGACCCGCTGTACATCCTGGCGGTCGTGTACGTGGCCGCGAACCTGCTGCAGCTGTACATCAGCACCCGCAAGACCCCGCAGATGTTCAAGCAGCAGTCGTTCATCTACATCATCTACCTGTACTTCGCGCTGACCTTCCCGGCGGGGGTGACGCTGTACTGGATCATCTCGACCCTGATCGGGGCGGGCCAGCAGTACCTCATCAACAAGCAGGTGGAGGCGCAGATGGCGGGCGGCCTGGGGAGCGCGCAGGTCGTCGAGAAGGTCAAGGGCGGCAAGGGCACCGTGACGGTCCAGCCTGCCACCGGCAAGACCACCAGTCTCAGCAAGGCCGCGAACGTCAACAAGACGCTGAAGCCCGCCACGAAACCCGACCAGAAGTCCTGACCGCGGGCCGCCCCGGGGGGCCGGTTCGTCTGCCGCCGCGCGGCTGCCCTGACGGGTGGCCGCGCGGCGTTCGCGTGGACTTGTCTGGCCGGACGGCGCGTGTATGAGTGGGGTGAGGGCGGGCGCTGTAAACTGCTGCATATGGACAACACGAAGAATCTGGACGACTACCTGGCCGGTCTGGGCATCAGCGGGGCCGACGAGTCGCTCGTGCCCTCCCCGCCGCAGGCGGGACCGCCCGGCGGGACGGGCGCAGCGCCGCTGCGGGCCGCGCCGGGCACGCTCACGCCGCACGAGACGCTGGAGCAGTTCCTGAGCGGCGTGATCGCGCGCGTGGACCCGGAGCTGACGCTCACGGTCCGGCAGGGGGACGGGGCGCTGGAGGCGGACATTCAGGGCGCGCAGGCGGCGCGCCTGTCGGGCCGTGACGGGCGCGTGCTGGGCGCGGTGGAGGTGCTGGCGTACGCGGCGCTCAGCCGTCAGGGGCACACGGAGGTGCGCGTGCGGATCGACGCGGGCGGCTTCCGGAAGCGGCACGCGGAGAACCTGAGCCGCGTCGCGGAGCGCCTCGCGGTGCAGGTCGCCAAGACCGGCGAGCCGCACGAGATGCAGCCGATGCCGCCCGCTGACCGGCGCGTGTTCCACCTCGCGCTGCAGGATCACCCGCTCGTGCAGACGGAGTCGGTGGGGGAGGGCGCGGCGCGCAGGCTGGTGATCCTGCCGCGCACGACGCCCGTGCAGGGTGACGCGGACACGGCGCATTGAGTGACGTGAGCGTGGCTGCCGTGCAGCGTGACCTGACCCGCCGTCTTCAGGAGGCGGGTCTGGCGTCCCCGCTGCCGGAGGCGCGCGCGCTGCTGATGCACGTCCTGCATCTCGACTGGACTGGGCTGGTGCTGGCGTCCGGGCGGGCCGTCACGCCGGACGAGCGGGACGCGCTGGAGGACCTGCTGCGGCGGCGCGTGCGGGGCGTGCCGCTGCAGCACCTGCTGGGCGAGGTGGAGTGGGGCGGCGTGACGTTGCGCGTGACGGGGGCGGCGCTGGTGCCGCGTCCCGAGACGGAGGTGCTGCTGGACCTGACGCTCGCGGTGCTGGAGGGCCGGCCGGGCGCGGCCCTGCTGGACGTGGGGACCGGGACGGGCGCGCTGGCGCTGGCGGTGGCGGCGGCCCGCCCGGACGTGCGCGTGACGGCCAGCGATGTGAGCGTGGACGCCCTGCGGCTCGCGCGGGTCAACGCGGAGCGGCTGGGGCTGGACGTGTCGTTCCTGCACTCGGACCTGCTGGCGGGCGTGGCGGGCCGGTTCGCGGTGATCGTGTCGAACCCGCCGTACCTGCCGGACGCGGACCGCGCGTCGGCCACGCCGGAGGTGCGGCACGACCCGGACCTCGCGCTGTACGGCGGACCGGACGGCCTGACGCTCGTCCGCGTCCTGATGCGGCAGGCGCCTGCCTGCCTGGAGCGGGGCGGGTGCGTGCTGCTGGAACTCGATCCGCGGAACGTGCACGTGCTGGCGGCCGAGCTGGCAGGGAGCGGCTGGCGGACTGAAGTGCGGGCGGACCTGACGGGCCGTGACCGGTTCCTGCTGGCAACTCTGGCCGCCGAAGGACACACGACCTAACGAGCGTTCGTATGGCCCGTGAGGCGGGCGGTACACTGAGGCATGACCCGCACGGAATCCCGCCCCGAGAGCACCCCCACCCTGCGCTGGGAGGACGCCTTCTCTCCCGCCGGACGCCGCCTGAGCAGCAGCGCCATCCGCGAGATCCTCAAGATCACGCAGGCGCCGGACGTGATCTCCTTCGCGGGCGGCCTGCCCGCACCGGAACTCTTCCCGATGGACGCCATCCGGCAGGCCGCCAGCAGCGTCCTCGACCGCTACGGCCCCGCCGCCCTGCAGTACAGCACCACCGAAGGCCACCTGCCGCTGCGCGAATGGATCGCGGCGCGCGTCAACATCCCGCCCGCCAACGTGCAGATCATGACGGGCAGCCAGCAGGGCCTCGACCTGCTCGGCAAGGTCCTGATCGGCGAGGGCGACGTGGTGCTCGTCGAGGCACCCACGTACCTCGGCGCGCTGCAGTCCTTCGCCCCCTACGGCCCCCGCTACCTGCAGATGCAGACGGACGAGGGCGGCATCGACCTCGACGCGCTGGAAGAACAGCTGAAGACCACGCGCGCCAAGCTGCTGTACTGCGTCCCGAACTTCCAGAACCCCACCGGCCGCACCCTCAGCCTGGAACGCCGCCGCCGACTGGTGGAACTCACGGCGCGGCACGGCGTGATCGTGCTGGAGGACGACCCCTACGGTTCGCTGCGCTTCACGGGCGAGGAGATCCCCAGCCTGTACGAACTGGCGCTCGAAGCGTGCGGCGGCCCGGACGGCAGCCACGTCGTGTACAGCGGGTCCTTCAGCAAGGTGCTCGTGCCGGGCCTGCGCGACGCGTGGGTGCAGGCCGCCCTGTCGCTCGTCCGCAAGCTGGTGCAGGCGAAGCAGGGCGCGGACCTGCACACCCCGACCTTCAACCAGATGATCATCGCGGAACTGGTGCACGACGTGATGCCCGCACAGATCGGGCGCGTCAAGGCCGTGTACGGCGCGCGCGCGCAGACCATGATGGCCGAGATGAAGGCGCACTTCCCGGCGGGCGTGACGCACACGGTCCCGCAGGGCGGGATGTTCCTGTGGGTGACGGTGCCGGAAGGCCTGGACACCACGCCGCTGCTGGAGCGGGCCGTGGCGCGCAAGGTGGCCTTCGTGCCGGGCGCGCCGTTCTACGCGCTCGGCGGCGGGGAGAACACCATGCGCCTGAGCTTCTCGTCCGCGAACGACGGGCAGATCGCGCGCGGCATCCGGGCGCTGGGGGAGACGCTGCACGAGGCGCTCGCCTGAGACATCAATCCTGACTTCCGCCACATTGTAAGGGCGTCTTCACAGCTTTCATCTCCCCGATTGTCAGAGCGGCGTGACGCCCCCCGGCCCAACATGAAGACCACTCCAACCGCACCCCCACAGGGTGCCCAAGGCGGTCCTCCTGAAACTCTACGCAGCCCACCCCAGCACCACCGGACGCCACGCCCGCCCCGTCCTGCGCGGCCCGCTGGCCCTCCTGCTGGCACTCACGGCCCTGCCACTCAGCTGGCTGGCCCTGCACTGGGGTCCTGCGACCTGGCAGCCCGTCCTGGGGGACCTCGCGTACGTCCCGCTGTACCTCGCGGCCGCCCTGCTGTGCCTGCAGCGCGCCGAACGCAGCAGCGGCCGCGTCTGCACCGCCTGGATGTGGGTGGCCGCGTCCCCCTTCGCCTTCGCCCTCGGGTCGCTCAGCTGGGCGTACACCGAACTCGTGCTGCACGGCACCCCCTTCCCGTCTGCCGCCGACCTCTTCTATCCCCTGCAGCAGCTCACGCTGGGCGTCGGCCTGCTGCTCTTCCCGAGAACGCCCCTCAGCCGCGCCGACCTCAGCAAACGCCGCCTCGACGTGGGCGTCATGCTGAGCGGCCTCCTCACCCTCGTGTGGTTCGGCGTCGGGCCACGCCTGCTGCACGACTGGGCCGGACAACCGCTCGCCATGCTCGTCAGCATGAGCTACCCCACCCTCGACATCTGGCTCCTCACGGTCGTCCTCTGGAACGCCATGCACCACCACGCGTACCGCACCGACGGCCGGGGCGGACGCCGACTGCGCCTCGGGGCCGACGCCCTGATCGTGGTGTCGGTCTCGTGCTCCGTCATCGCGGACCTCGGCTTCGCACTGGACTTCAGCAGCATCGGCCTCGCGGGCGGCAGCGTCTACGACTGGTTCTGGACGCTCTCCCCGCTGTTCCTCGGCCTCGCCGCCCTGATCGGTCGCCCCCGCCCCGAACTGCCCCTGTCGCCCGACACCGGCCCCCACGCGGCCCTCACCGTCCTGCGCCCCACGTCGCCCCTCAGCCGCGCCGTCGGTACGCTCGGCCCCTACGTCGCGCTCGGCTCGTGTTTCCTGGTGCTGGCCGTGTCGCTGCGCGGCCAGCAGGCCCTGTGGCTGCTGGCGGGCACGACCGTCGTCACGGTCCTCGCCGCGGCCCGCCAGATCGTCGGACAGCTGGAGAACGAGCAGTTCTCCCTGCGGCTCAGCATCCTGTCCCGTGACCTGGAGAGCCGCGTGCAGAGCCGCACCGCCGAACTCGAAGCGGCCGGACAGGTCCTGCGGCAGCTCACGGGCGAACTCGACGCGCGCGTCATGGAACGCACCGCGCAGCTCGAAGCGAGCCAGGCGCTGCTCGCGTACCAGACGCGGCACGACGCGCTCACCGGCGTCCCCACCCGCTCCCTGTTCGAGGAGCAGCTCCGCGACCTGCTCGCCGCGCCCGGCGTCGGCCTGACCGCCGTGCTGTACGTGAACCTCGACGGCTTCAAGAGCATCAACGACCGTTTCGGGCACGGGCAGGGCGACGAGCTGCTGCGCGAACTCGCGCGGCGCCTGCAGGCCCTGCTGCGCCGCAGCGACACGCCCGCCCGGCCGGGCGCCCTCATCGGCCGCTGCGGCGGCGACGAGTTCGTGCTCGCCTTCCCCGGCCTCGCCAGCGCCCCGCACGCCGAATCCTGCGCGCGGCGCGTGGCGGGCATCGCCAGCAGCATCTTCCTGCTGAACAACCAGCCGGTCACGCTCGCCGCCGGGATCGGCATCAGCCTCGCGCCGACCGACGGCACCGACGCGTCCGAACTCATCCGGCAGGCCGACATCGCCATGTCGCAGGCCAAAGCGTCCGGCCGCAACGGCCTGTGCTTCTACGACCCGCAGATGAACCGCGTCGCGCAGGAACGCGGGCAGCTCGAACAGCGCCTGCGCCTCGCACTGGAACGCGTCACCGCCTCCGGCGTGGACCCCGAAGGCGTCAGCGGCCTGAACCTCTGGTACCAGCCGCAGTACGACCTCACCCAGGACACCGGCAGTCACCTGCCCGTCCATGCCCCCTGCAGCTTCGAGGCCCTCATACGCTGGAACGACCCGCAACTCGGCCCCGTCTCGCCCGTGGTGTTCATCCCCGTCGCGGAGGACAGCGGTCTGATCGTCGCGCTCGGCCAGTGGGTGCTGCGCCAGACCTGTGCGCAGCTGCGCCGCTGGCCCGGCACCAAGATCGCCATCAACGTCGCCGCCGCGCAGTTCGACCGCCCCGAATTCGTGGACGACGTCCGTACGGCCCTGCAGGACTTCGGCCTGAGCGGCGAACGCCTCGAACTGGAACTCACGGAACGGCAGGTGATCAGCGACCTGGACGGCATGGTCCGCAAGATGCACGAACTGCGCGCGCTGGGCGTGCAGATCTCCCTCGACGATTTCGGTGTCGGCCAGTCCGCCCTGGGTCACCTCCTCAAGCTGCCGGTCAGCGTCCTGAAGGTCGACCGGATGTTCGTGCAGAGCCTGCACGACGTGTCGGGCGCACCGCGCGTCCTGCAGGCCATCGTGGCGCTCGCGCACTCGCTCGGCATCCGCGTGGTGGCCGAAGGGGTCGAAACCTGCGAGCAGCTCGGCACGGTCCGCGACCTCGGCTGCGACCTCGTGCAGGGCTATCTGACGGGCCGCCCCATGAATCCCCGCGACGCCGCCGTGCTCCTCGCCCGCCCCGCACCCACCCCATCCACCACACAGGCCGCGACCCTGCCCACCCCCGGCACCCGCTGACCCCGGGCGACCTCCGCGCCCGCCGGGGGGGAGGCGCTGACGCCGTCCATGCGATGGGCTACACTACACCCCAATGAATGCCAAGGTCATCGTCGTCACCAGCGGGAAGGGGGGCGTGGGCAAAACCACCACCACCGCCAACATGGGCGCAGCCCTCGCCAAGCTGGGCGAAAAGGTCGTCGTCATCGACGTGGACGTGGGTCTGCGAAACCTGGACGTGGTCATGGGCCTGGAGAGCCGCGTCGTCTTCGACCTGATCGACGTGCTCGAAGGCAAGTGCCGCCTCTCGCAGGCCCTCATCCGCGACAAGCGCGTCGAGAACCTGTACCTGCTGCCCGCCTCGCAGACCCGCGACAAGGACGCCCTCAGCCCCGAAGCGTTCAAAGGCGCCGTCCGCACCCTCATCGAGGAGGAAGGCTTCGACCGCGTCCTGATCGACAGTCCCGCAGGCATCGAGAGCGGATTCAAGACCGCCGCCGCGCCTGCCGAGGGCGCCCTGGTCGTCGTGAACCCCGAGGTGTCCAGCGTCCGTGACGCCGACCGCATCATCGGGCTGCTCGAAGCGCAGCAGGTCCGCGAGATCCGCCTCGTCATCAACCGCCTGCGCCCCAAGATGGTCGCCAGCGGCAACATGCTCTCCGAAGCGGACATCCTGGAAATCCTGGGTGTCAAACCCATCGGCGTCGTCCCCGAAGACGAAGGCATCCTGGTGTCCACCAACGTCGGCGAGCCCGCCGTGCTCGGCAAGACGCGCGCCGGAGCGGCCTTCATGGACACCGCCCGCCGCCTGCGCGGCGAGGACGTCCCCTACCCCAAGCTGGATGACGGCGGTGGATTCCTGGCGGCCCTGCGCCGCCTGTTCGGAGGCAGCTGATGTTCAGTTTCCTGCGCGGCAAACGCAGCAAGGACGAACTCAAGAACCGGCTGGAACTGGTGCTCGCCTACGACCGCGCGCAGATCCCGCCCGGCAAGGTCGACGCGTTGCGCCGCGACCTGATGGAAGTCGTCCAGCGGTACTTCCCGACCACCGGCAGCAACGTCGAGATCGAACAGCGCGGCGACACCGTGGTCCTCGTCGCGAACATCCCCCTCAGCGGACGCGAGAAGTAACCCCCCCCGACCGGCAGCCGAGCAGCTGCCGGTCTGCCCTTGTGGCCGTCCCCGTTTGTGCGCGTCACCCGATTCCGCCCGCCGCTCCGGGAGTACCCTTCCTGGCGCTTCCGGCCCCCACGCGGCCCGGCCCGGCCTCACGTCCCACCCCTCACTCAAGGAGTCCCCATGACCCACGTTCACGCCTTCGCGGCCCCCGACGCCACCAGCCCCCTGCAGCCCCACACCATCGAACGCCGCGACCTGAAACCCACCGACATCAAGATCGAGATCCTGTACAGCGGCGTCTGCCACTCCGACCTGCACCAGGCGCGCAGCGAGTGGGGCCCCAGCATCTACCCGCTCGTGCCGGGACACGAGATCGTGGGCCGCGTCGTGGCCGTCGGCGAACAGGTGACGCGCTTCAAGGCCGGCGACCTCGCCGGCGTCGGCTGCATGGTGGACTCCTGCCAGCACTGCGACGCCTGCGCCGAAGGCCTCGAACAGTACTGCGAGAACGGCGCCACCTGGACGTACAACTCCCGCGAGCGCGACACCAAGGCCCCCACGCACGGCGGGTACTCCACCGAGATCGTCGTCACCGAAGGCTTCGCGGTCCACGTGCCCGAGACCCTCGACCTGAAAGGCGTCGCGCCGCTCCTGTGCGCCGGCATCACCATGTACTCGCCCCTCAACCACTGGAAGATCGGCAAGGGCCACAAGGTCGCCATCGTCGGCCTGGGCGGCCTGGGCCACATGGGCATCAAGCTCGCCGTCGCCATGGGCGCCGACGTGACCCTCTTCACCACCTCGCAGGGCAAAGCCGAAGACGCCCTCCGCCTCGGCGCGCACCACGTCATCCTCAGCAACGACAAGGCCGCCATGAAGGCCGCGCGCAGCAGCTTCGACTTCATCATCAGCACCGTCCCCACCAGCCACGACCTCAACCCGTACCTCGTGACCCTCAAGCGCGACGGGCACCTCGTGATCGTCGGCGCGCTCGAACCGGTCGGCGTGAGCGGCGTCCCGCTCGCCCTGCAGCGCCGCAGCGTGGCCGGCAGCAACATCGGCGGGATCGCCGAGACGCAGAAGATGCTGGACTTCTGCGCCGAGCACGGCATCGTGGCCGACATCGAGATGATCCGCATGCAGGACATCAACACCGCCTACGAACGCATGCTGAAGAACGACGTCAAGTACCGTTTCGTGATCGACATGGCCGCCTTCCGCGCCGAACAGGACCAGGCCGCCGACTGAAGCGCCGCCCGCCACGTTCCGCTTCCCCGGCCCGGCCTCGTCCGGGCCGTCTGCTGTCCATGCACGGAGCGCGGGGCTGATCGTGTGAGGGACCTCCACCCGTTCTTCACGCGCGCGCTCTAGAGTGACGGGCGTGCGTTACGACCTGCGCTTTCCCTTCATCGTGGCGGCCCTGCTGGTGGTCGGCCTGATGACCGTCTCCACGGCGGCCCTCGCGCCGCGCGTCAGTCCCGGCATCTTCTCCAAGCAGCTGCTCGGCGTGGGCCTGTCCATCCTGCCGATCGGGCTGCTGTGGTGGGCGGGACGGGACCGCATCTACCGCGCGGCCCCCTGGGTGTACGGCTTCTCGCTGCTGCTGCAGCTGAGCACCTTCGTGATCGGCAAGGACGTGAACGGCCAGCAGAACTGGATCGTGATCGGGCCGCTGCAGTTCCAGCCGCTCGAACTGCTGAAACTCTCGCTGATCATGATGCTGCCCACCGTCATGAAGGACGGTTACCGGGGCCTGCGCTCCTACGTGCCGCCCCTCGCGGTGTTCCTGCCCGCCGTGGGCCTCGTCGTCACGCAGGACTTCGGGGGCGCGATGGTGCTGTCCGTGATGTTCCTCGCGATGCTGCTCGTGTACAGGATGCCCACCTGGCACGTCCTGCTGGCCCTGCTCGCCATCGGGGTGGCGTTCCCGACCGTGCTGTTCCCGCACCTCAAACCGTACCAGCAGAGCCGCCTCACCATCTTCGTCGACCCGTACAAGGACGCGCGCGGCGCCGGGTACCAGGTCATTCAGAGCACCATCGCGGTCGGGTCGGGCGGCATGATGGGCAAGGGCTACAAGAAGGGGACGCAGTCGCACAACGGCTTCGTGCCCGAAGCGCACACGGACTTCGCCTTCGCCACCTGGGCGGAAGAGCAGGGCCTCGTGGGCGGCGTGGCGGTCCTGCTGCTGTACGGCGGGCTCATCTGGGGACTGGCAGGCATGGCGAGCGGCTCTCCGCGCCTGCAGGATCAGATCCTGTTCGCGGGCGTGCTGGGGCAGGTGGGCTTCCAGGCGATCGAGAACATCGGCGCGGCGCTCAGCATGCTGCCGCTCACCGGCATCACCCTGCCGCTCATCAGTTACGGCCTGAGCAGCCTCGTGATGACGCTCACCACGCTGGCCCTCGCGTACGTGGTGTACCGCGACCGCTTCGACAAGATGATCTGACCCGCGTTCCGGGAACGCACCCGACCCACGAGAAGCACCCGGCTGCGGACCGCCCGGAGAGTGGCGGCGGCACAGGATGAAGCAGTCTGGGGTACCGGGGTCCTCATGCGGCCCTGCTCACGTGCGGCCCCGTCACGTCGTACACTGCGCTGTCTATGCCTGAAGCACTCTCCTCCCTGGCCCAGTCGATGGGTATCTCGAACCTCGCGGGCGGCGGCGCACTGATCGTCGCGCTGATCTTCCTGACGGCCCTGACCTTCACGTGGCGCTTCATTCCCGGCGTGCGGGACTTCGCGGTGCGTGTCGGCTGGGCCGACCAGCCCAACGAGCGCCGCCTGAACAAGGAACCGCTCCCGAACGCGGGCGGCCTCGCGATCTTCGCGGGCTTCGTGGTGTCGGTGGTGGTCGCGTGGGCGCTGCGGCCCATCTTCATTCAGGACGTGCAGATTCAGGTGCTCGCCATCCTGCTCGGCGCGACGATCCTCGTGCTGACGGGCTTCATCGACGACCAGTACGGTCTGTCGCCCGCATTCCGGCTGGCGGTGCAGCTGCTCAGCGCCGTGCTGCTGGTCGTGAACGGCCTGCACATCGACTACAACGCCATTCCGTTCCTGCCGAGCGTGCCGGACGCCGTGAACCAGCCGCTCGGGATCGCCATCACCATCCTGTGGGTGATCGGGCTGACGAACGCCATGAACCTGCTGGACGGCGTGGACGGCGTGGTGGGCGGCGTGAGCTTCGTGGCGAGCATGGTGCTGCTCGCCACGGCCGCGCAGTTCCCGGACCGCGGCACGGCCGTGATCCTGCTGGCGGGTCTGGGCGGCGCGGCCCTCGGATACCTGCGGCACAACTACAACCCCAGCCGCATCATCATGGGGGACGCCGGATCGTACCTGTTCGGGTACACGCTGGCGGCCGTGTCGATGCTCGGCACCCTGAAGTTCAGCGCCGGAGCGAGCCTGTTCGTGCCGCTCCTCGTGATGGCGCTCCCGATCCTCGACACGGCGCAGGTCGTGGTGGGCCGCCTCGCGCGCGGCATCCGCAACCCGCTCGGACACCCCGACAAGACGCACCTGCACCACCGGCTGCTCGCCGCGACGGGACAGGCGCGGCGCACGGCCCTCATCATGTGGATGGTGGCGCTGCTGTGCGGCGTGGTCGGCATGATCGCGCAGGGCGTGCGTCCCCTCGCGATCCTGGCGACCGTGGTGTTCACGGTGCTGTGCCTGTGGTTCGTGGCGTACCGCCGCGTGCGCGCGCAGGGCCGCGAGCAGGAGCAGGCCCTCACGACCGGCACCGAGTAACGCCCGTACCTCCCGGCGGGGCATTGACGCGCCCGTCACGCCCGCCTGTGCATAATGCGGACCGTGAAACGCATCGTTCTCGCCTTCGGTACCCGCCCGGAAGCCACCAAGATGGCCCCCGTGTACTCCGCCATCGCCGCGCACCCCGGCCTGACGCCGCTCATCCTGTCGACCGGGCAGCAGCGCGAGCAGCTCGACACGGCCCTCGCCGTGTTCGGGCTCATGCCGGACCGCGACATGCAGGTCATGACGGAACGCCAGACGCTCGCGGGTCTCACCGCGAAGATCGTGCCGCTGGCCGGAGCGACGCTGCGTGAGATGGGGGCCGACATGGTGCTCGTGCACGGTGACACCAGCACCAGCTTCTGCGTGGCGCTCTCCGCCTTCTATGAGGGCATCCCGGTCGGGCACGTCGAGGCGGGCCTGCGGTCCGGCAGCCTGTCCGAACCGTTCCCGGAGGAAGCGAACCGTCGCCTGACGGCCGTCCTGAGCACCCTGGACTTCGCACCCACCCCGCTCAGCAAGGCCAACATCCTGCGGGAAGGCAAGCCGGAGGCGGGCGTCGTCGTGACCGGTCAGACGGCCGTGGACGCCGTGCGCGAGGTGGCGGGCCGCACCCCGCTGAGAAGCGAGTGGCAGGCCCGGCTGGACGCAGGGCAGGGCCTCGTGACGGTCACCATGCACCGCCGCGAGAACCTGCCGTTCATGCCGGACATGGCGCGCGCCCTGCGCGAGGTGGCGCAGGCGCACCCGGAACTGCACTTCATCTACCCCGTGCACCTGAACCCGGCCGTGCAGGAGGCCGTGCGCCCGCACCTGTCGGACCTCCCGAACTTCGAGCTGACCGAACCGCTCGACTACGCCGCGATGGCGCCCCTGATGGCCGCCAGCACCCTGCTCGCCACCGATTCCGGCGGCCTGCAGGAGGAAGGCGCGGCGCTCGGCGTGCCGGTCGCGGTGCTGCGCAACGTCACCGAGCGCCCCGAGGGCCTGGAGGCGGGCGTGCTGGTGCTGGCCGGCAACGAGGCCGAGCAGATGAAGACCGTGCTGCTGGACCTGCTCGGCAACCCGGAACGGCTCGCGGCGATGCGTCAGGCCCGCAACCCCTACGGGGACGGGCAGGCGGGCATGCGGATCGCGCAGGCCATCGCGTGGCACTTCGGCCTGCAGGACCGGCCGGACGACTGGCAGAACTGAAACCGGGCGGCGCTGCACTTCTGATACGGTTTTGATCCGATTCCAGGGATGACGGAAACAGCGCCGACATCCCTTCTTGGGCAGGACAGCGCCCTGCAGGACGCTTGCCCGCTTCTTGGGCAGAACAGCGCCCATGAGGACGCTTGCCCGCTTCCATCTCCTCCAAACCGTACTTGTTGGCGCCCTTGTCGCTCGGCTGAACTCCAGGAGTTCAGCTCAAACTCGTACGACATTCGGCCGTGCAGCGCGAGGACCGGAACGGGGCAGGACTCCGGGCGTGCGGGTCGCCCCCTGTGGCGGCCGCTCTATACTCCCTGCCATGCCTGCATCGCTCCCGCACGTCACCCTCGGCCTGGAAGAGGAGGTGTTCGTGCTGTACGGCGACGCGCGCCGGGGCTTCCGGGCCAGCACCGCCAGTTTCGGCGGGCTGGCCCGTCTGCTGTGGCGCGACTGGGCCGGGAACGTGGGGGGCACCGCCAGCAATTTCCGGCGCGGTCCGCCCGCCCGGCGGGAACTGATGAGCAGCGTCGAGGTGTCCACGCCTGTGCACGCGCACCCGGCCACGCTGCTCGCGTCGGCCCTGAGTCGGCGGCAGGAACTGTCGCGCGCCCTGCCGCGCGGCCTGATGGTCCCGCTCGGCCTGCTGCCCGGCAGTGACGCGTACCACACGGCGGGCCTGCACGTTCACGTGGGCGTCACGCCGGACCGGCTGGCCACCGTGTACGGCAATCTCGCGCGGTACCTGCCGGTCCTGGCGCACGCGTCCGCCAGCAGTCCCTGGTGGCAGGGCCGCCCGGCGGGGCCGCTGTCGCGCGTGACGCACAGCTTCGCGCTGGGGCCGCTCACGCCGGACCCGCTCGCCCGCTTCCAGGACCTGATCGTGACGCGCCGCCTGCACACCATCGAACTGCGCGTGCTGGACCCCATCTGGGACCCGGAGCGGCTGCTGGCCGTGCTGACGGCCGTGCATGCCCTCGCGCGTCTCCCCGAGCGCCTCGCGTGGTCGCGGGACACGTACAACCGGCTGCGCGGCACGTACGCCACCGGTCCCGACGAAGAGGTGCGCGCCCTCGCCCGCGAAGTGCAGGCCCTGAGCGGCTTCGACCCCGCGTGGATAGAGGACACTGCCGCGCAGCGCGTGCAGCGCGAATGGGCGGCGCACGGGGAGGCCGCCACGCTCGCCGCGCTGGACGGCGCGTACCGCACGGGCCGCTGGGCGGACGTGGGCACGCCGCACGCCCGGCCCGCCCGCTGGGAGGGCGCGGCGGGATTCGCGGCGTACTACGTGCCGAAACTGCCGTACATGGCCCGCAAGGTCCGCGCGGAGCATCACGCCCGCTGGACCGGCGACGCGCCGGACATTCCCGACACCCTTCCGGCGGACGCGGGCGCTCCCGGACGCTGACGCCCCGGCCGTGACCGGCACGCGGACGGGTCACCAGGGGTTCAGCGGCGCCCCCGCCCGCCCTGATAGACTCCCCCAATGAAGCGTCTCCCGAAACTCCTGCGCGTGCTGCTGCCCGTCGCTGCCGTCTGGGCGGCAGTGCTGTACTTCCTGCAACGCATCTGGTTCTACCGCGACCCCGTCCGCGTCACGCCGCAGGACGACTCGCTGCTCATCAGCCCCTGCGACGGGCAGGTGGTGTACATCCGCCGCGTGCAGGACGGCAGGATCACCGCGCAGAAACTCGGTGAGAGCATCGCCGTGACCGAGATCACGCACGCCGAATGGCCCGAAGGCGTCCAGCCCGGCAACGGCTGGCTGATCGGCATCTACATGAGTCCCCTCGACGTGCACTTCAACTACGCGCCCCTGAACGCCAGCATCAGCGGCATCGTGCACAACGGCGCGAAACTCAACCTGCCGATGGTGGACCTGTGGGAGTACGTGCAGCTCACGTACCTGCGCCGCGCGGTGGACCTCTTCGCGAAACGCTACGCGCTGGAGAACGAACGCCAGACGGTCTTCCTGGAAGGTCAGCTGGGCGGGCAGCCGCTCAAGGTGGCGATGGTGGAGATCGCGGACAAGTTCGTGAACAAGATCAGCACGTACGTCAAGGTCGGCGAGCGCGTGCGGCCCGGCCAGAAGGTCAGCTTCATCGAGCGCGGCTCGCAGGTGGACCTGTTCCTGTTCGCGGAGGACGTGGAGTTCCTGGTGGGCGTGGGCGATCAGGTGTACGGCGCGCTGACGCCCATCGCGCAGCGTCCCGCTCCGGCCAGCCGTTCCCGCTGAGGACCGGGCATGGACTGGCACACCATCAGCCAAGTGCTGTCGCTCGATCACTTCCTGCACTGGCTGAACACCCTCGACCCGCTCGTCGTGCACCTCATCAACGCGGCCCTGCTGCTGGTGGAGGGCGTCGGCGTGCCCGGCATTCCCTTCGAGCCGCCCATGCTGGCCGCCGGGATCCTCGTGCATCAGGGCAAGACGACCCTGCTGGAAAGTATCCTGTGGGGCGGCATCGGCAACTGGATCGGGAACATCGGCGGGTACTACCTGGGCGGGCGCGGCATGCGGATGCTGCCGGAACGCATTCGCGGCAACATGGGCATCCCCGAGGTGCGCGGCTGGCTCGACCGGTACGGCGCGTGGGTGGTGATCATCAGCCGCTGGTTCGGCGCGATCCGGACGCCGTTCATCCTGTACGCGCAGGAGGCGGGCATGGGCATCCAGACGTACGCGCTGTACTCGCTGCTCGGCGCGCTCAGCTGGACGGCGGCGTGGCAGGTGGGCCTGTGGTACTTCGGGAGCGTGTTCATCGAGCTGTGGCACAAGTACCAGTGGTACGTGATCGGGGGCGTGCTGCTGATCCTGGGACTGGTGTACTTCGTGATGACGCGCCGCCGCCGCAGCACGCAGGGCGAGGCCGCGCTGCAGAAGAGCGAGATGCGCGCCGTGCTGGACGACGTGGAAGGCCGCGAACCGGAAGGCCGGGACCGCCAGGACTGATCCGAACTTCGGTCAGGCGGTCACGCCGTCCGGACCGACAGGGAGATGTGATGCAGGGGGAGGGGACGCCAGAGCCCCCTCCCCCTCGTCGTGCCGCCGTTCAGCGCATGCCGGCGGGCGCGGGTTCGGCGTGCACTTCGCCGTCCCGGACGCGCAGGGTGTGGTCGGCCCGCGCGGCCACCTCGGGGTCGTGCGTGATGAGCACCACGGTCCGTCCGGCGCGTGCCGGGGCGAGCAGCAGTTCAAGCACCTCGTTGCCGGTGCGCGTGTCGAGGTTCCCGGTCGGTTCGTCCGCCAGCAGCACCTGCGGGTCGCCGGCCAGCGCGCGCGCCAGTGCCACGCGCTGCGCCTCGCCGCCGGACAGCTGGCTCGGCATGTGGCCCGCGCGGCGCTCCAGGCCCACCTGCGCGAGCAGGGCGCGCGCCCGGTCCCGCCGCTCGCGGGGCGGGACGCCCGCCAGCATGAGCGGGAACTCCACGTTCTCCTGCGCGGACAGGATCGCGACGAGGTTGTGGTTCTGGAACACGAAACCGTAGTGCGCGAGCCGGAAGTCCGCGCGGCCCGCCTCGGTCAGGGCGTGCAGGTCCGTGTCGCCCACCACGACGCGCCCCCCGGACGGGGTGTCGAAGCCCGCCAGCAGGTTCAGCAGGGTGCTCTTGCCGCTCCCGCTCGGGCCGACGACAGCCGTCATGCCCGGCTGGAAGGTGTGCGTGAAGGGCCGCAGGGCGGTGACGGTCCCCTCGCCGCTCGGGTACACGCGGCTGAGGCCCTCGGTACGGAGGCCGGGCAGGGGAGACGTCATGCGCGCCCCAGCGCTTCGGTGATGACAGTCCGGCCTGCCGTGCGCGCCGGGAAGAAGCCCGCCATCAGGCCCAGGAACAGCGAGATCCCGAAGGCCAGCAGCACGAGGCGCGGCGTCAGGGCAGCCGCGTCGATGCTCGCGAGGTTCTGCGTGTACAGGTTCACGCCCCAGATGCCCGCCAGGCCCAGCAGCACCCCGAAGAAGCCGCCCACCAGGGCCAGCAGCAGGCTCTCCGAGAGCACGAGTGCCTGCACGAAGCCGGGCCGCGCTCCGATGGCGCGCAGCGTCCCGAACTCCCGCGTCCGCTCGAACACGCCCATCATCACGGTGTTCGCCACGGCCAGCCCGCCCACGATCAGCGAGATGAGCGAGATGCCGAAACGGACGGCGTCACTGATCTTCAGGGCGCGGTCCACGAAGCTCAGGAAGTCCGACTGCGTCTGCGCTTCGAGGTTCAGCGTCCGGGTGAGGGTGTCCGCCACGCGGCGCGCCTGCCTGGGGTCGGCGAGTTTCACGGCGACGAGCGACACCTTGCCCTGCGCGTCGATGGCGTTCTGGAGGGTGGTGATGGGCAGGAAGATGAAGTTGTCCGTCAGGGCGCTGTCCGGATTGAGGATGCCGGTCACGCGCACGCTGGCGCGGCGGTTCAGGCGCAGCTCACTCCCGATCTTCAGGTGCAGGTTGCTGGCGGCCTTCGCACCCAGCACCGCGACGGGTTTCCCTTCGTCCGGTGCGGTGAAGAGGGCGCCCTGCGCGAGCCTGACCTTCGGGAAGGCGGACGTGACGCCCTGCGCGGCGGGCATGCCGTAGAACACGACGCTCTGCGAGGGGTCGAGGGAGGTGCGCAGGCTCATCACGACGGGCGTGACGAGTGTGATGCCCAGCTGCGGCGCGAGCTTCTGGATGTCCTGGGTGGTGCTCTCATTTAGGCTGGGGCTGGGTGCGAGGCCCTGCGTGAACCCGTTCAGCGACACCTGAATGTCCGGCCCGATCCCGCCGAGTTCGCTGGTGAACACCTTGCGCAGGCCCTCCCCGAGCGACAGGAAGATCACCATGCTCGCCACTGCCACCATGATCCCGAGGGCCGTCAGCACGGTCCTCACCGGGCGGCGGGTCAGTCCGCGCCACGCCAGCTGCCATAAGTCTCTCGTCTTCACACGGGCACGCTAGCGCCTGCGGGAGCGTGCGGGCGCGAGAACGCCTACGGTCTGCGGTGTGCCCGCACGTGAACGGGTCAGCAGGCATGCCCCGAGCCACCGCCCTGGGCTTTCAAACGCAAACGACACGGCCCGCGGCGAAAGGTACACTGGAGGCAGAAAAAGGGAACCCGCCGTGGATTCTGGTCGTCTCCCGGGGTGGGTTCCCTGCGCGTGGGCTTCACTCGCCCACATATTCAGTTGCGCTTGACACCCGTATCGTACTCCCGCGAGTGTCACAGGCTTGTCACGCGGCAAGGTTGTCTAAACCGCGTCTCATGTCCCATCGCAGTCCGGGCGTCAGATCAGCCCCGCACTCTCATGCAGCCCGCCTCTCGCGCCCGTGTCCCGGCGGTCAGATCACCTCGCGGTACGCGACCTGGGAACTGCGCGCCTGCAGCTCCGACTTCAGGTACGCCAGCCCCGGATGACTCAGGGTGGGATCGTGATGCAGCAGGTACTTCGCCAGGGCGCGCGCCTGCTCGATGATCTCCAGGTCACTGCCCAGATCCCCCAGCCTCAGCTCGTCCAGCCCGCTCTGCCGCGTGCCGCGCAACTCCCCGTGCCCGCGCAGCTTCAGGTCCGCCTCCGCGATCACGAACCCGTCCGTGCTGTCCTCGATGATCTTCAGACGCTTGCGGGTCTTCTGACTGTGCTCGCCCGCCACCAGAATGCAGTAACTCTGGTTGCTGCCTCGCCCCACCCGGCCCCGCAGCTGATGCAGCTGCGACAGCCCGAACCGTTCGGCGTTCTCGATCACCATCACGGTCGCGTTCGGCACGTCCACGCCCACCTCGATCACGGTCGTCGACACCAGCACGTCGAACTCCCGGCGGCGGAACACCTCCATCACGTCGTCCTTCTCCTGCGCGCTCATCCGGCCGTGCAGCAGCCCGACGCGCGCCTCCGGCAGCAGCACCCGCAGATCGTCCGCCAGCTGCGTCGCCGCCAGCAGCTCCAGCGTCTCGGACTCCTCGATGAGGGCCGTCACCACGTACGCCTGCCGCCCCTCCCGGATCTGCCGCATCACGAACCCGTAACTCTGCCGCCGCGCCGTGTCCTGAATGAGCTTCGTCTGGATCGGCGTGCGCCCCGGCGGCAACTCGTCGATGACGCTCAACTCCAGGTCCCCGTAACTCGTGAGGGCCAGGCTGCGCGGGATGGGCGTCGCACTCATCACGAGCACGTCCGGGCGACCCGCCAGCAGCTTGCGGCGCTGCATCACCCCGAAGCGGTGCTCCTCGTCCACCACCGCCAGCCCCAGGTTGTGCCACGACACGCCCTCCTGAATGAGCGCCTGCGTGCCCACCACCACGTCCAGCTCACCGTCCGCGATCTGCCGCTGCACTTCCGCCTTCGCCTTCTGCCCCAGCGCGCCGATCAGGAGGCCCACCCGCACCCCGTGCGGCCCGAGGTACCCCGTGAGGCTCGCGTAATGCTGCCGCGCCAGGATCTCCGTCGGTGCCATCAGCGCGCCCTGGTACGCGTCCCGCCACGCCAGGAACAACGCGCACGCCGCGACGGCCGTCTTGCCGGACCCCACGTCGCCCTGCAGCAGCCGCGCCATCTGACGCTCGGCGCGCATGTCGTCCGCGATCTCGTACAGCACGCGCCGCTGCGCGTTCGTGAACGCGAACGGCAACCCCGCCTCGAAGGTCTGCATGTCCGCGTCCGTCGCCCCGAACCGCTTCCCGAACAGCACCGCGTCCTCCCCCTGCAGCAGCACCCGCAACTCCAGGAACAGGTACTCGTCGAATTTCAGGCGCCGGGTCGCGCGCTCCAGATGCGCCTCGTCGTGCGGGAAATGCATGCCCCACAACGCGTCCGGCAGGTCCGTCAGCCCGTACTGCGCCCGCCAGCGCGGTGTCAGGTAATCCCCAATCGGGACGCGCGTCAGCGCCACCTGTACCGCCCGCCGCACGAACTCCTGACTGATCCCGTCACGCGCGTCGTACACCCCGATGATCCGCCCGCTGCTCAGGCTCTCCCCGCCCGCCCCGCCCGACAGCGACTCCATGTGCTCCACCGCCACCTGCACCGAACGTCCGAACCGTTTCGCGCGGCCACTCACGATCAGACGCGCCCCGTCCCGCAGGCCCTTCTCCACCCACGCCTGATTGAACCACGTGCACTTCACGCGCTCCCCCCACGCGTTCTCCAGCGTCACCTCCAGGATCAGCATGCCGGGCCTCGGCGTGCGGCGGTGCTTCGAGACGATCACACCCTCCACCGTCACCTTCTGCCCGTCCTCCACCTGCGCCAGGCTCGGCAGGGCCCGGCGGTCCTCGTGACGGCGCGGGTACTCGTGCAGCAGGTCACGCAGGGTGTGCAGGCCCAGCGCCGTGAACTTCTTCACGGCTCCCGGCCCGAAATTCACGCGCGACAGCTCCGTGCCCGGCGCGAGCGGCGCCCCGTCCGACTCGGGCGGCAGCGCCGGGCGGTTCTCGACCCGCGTGGGGGCCGTCGGCGCGGGCCGCGACGTGGGCGCCAGGGCCGCCAGCGCCGACCGCAGCGCCGCCTCCCGCGCCACCACCGTCAGGTCACCGTACCCGCGCAGCGCCTCACGCACCTTCGGGAACGGGCGCGCGAAATTGTCCAGCAGGCGCTCCATCCCGCCCGACACCGCCCGGTTCTGACAGCCCTGCGCCAGCTCCAGCTCCAGCGGGCGACGCAACTTCTCCTGCATGTCACTCAGCGTCGGCACGCCCCCAGAATAGCAGCCGAACACCCCGCGATCTGTTCAGGACAGAACGGTGCCCGGCCGCACACTCAGCGCGCCCGCAACCCCACCAGAAACGCCGCCACGAACCCCCCACCGAACGGCAGATTCGTCTGCACGATCCCCAGCACCCACGCCCCGAACTCCCGCCCACCCCGCTGCACCCACGGCTCTGCCAGCGCCTGCACCCGACCCCAGTTCACCGTCAACAACCCCTGCCACGCCAGAATCTGCAACGCCAGAAACAACAACCCCACCAGCAGCACCGTCATCCGACCGATCCGCTTGACCGCGAACCCCGCACAGAACCCAAGAATCGCCCCCACCGACAACGAAGGCAGATACGGCCACACCAGCTCAGACACACTCAGCGACAAAGTACAGCGATCCTACCGCAACAACCCGTCCAGCTCCTCCCGCAACGCCAGCAACTCCCCCTCCGGCCGCACCTGCCCCCCCACCCCCGACAACACCCCGCCCGGCAACGGCACCCAGCTCACGCACCCCAGCATCTCCGGCGTCTCCTCCAGCACCAGCGGCGGCACCAGCGGCGACACCCGCACCAACACCGCATGCACCCAGGGCCGATTCCGGTACGCGAACCGCCGCTCGATCGCCTCGGCCGTCAACACCTGAAACGGCTCCAGCTGCACGGCACGCTCCAGCGACTCGACCCTGTACACCGCCACCACCTCCGCCAACGCCGGCAACACCAGCACCCCAGGCGCCGGATCAGCCCGCAACAACCCCCGGAACTCCCCCCTCACCTCCACCGGATTCTGATGCAGAAACGTCGGATACAGCAGAAACCGCCGGTGCTCCACCTCGAACCCCGCATGCGTCTCCATGATCCCGCCCTTCCGGACCACCACCGCCACCCCACCAGCAACAAGAGCCTGACATTGAACATCCCATTCCTTCAGCGCGGGCGGAACCATCATCCCCACAGCATAAAGAAAAACCGCCCCCCACAGGAGGCGGCAAAGCACACGAACGACAGACTCAGGGCATACTGGCAGGCAACCCCGCCGTCGACGCGAGCACCATCTTGCTCCCGTTGAACTGATACGAAACGCCATTGGCAGACGTGACATACCCGTACGTGCCGTTCGCCGTCTGATACACCTGACAGGCCGTCACGCTGGTCGGGAAGGGCGCCGTCGAACCGTTCGTCTTTGCGGTATTGCAATCGGTACTCGTGCTGTCGGCAATCGGTGTTCCATTCACACGACTGGACTCCGCGCCTGTGATGGCGACCTGCAGATAACTCTGCGCCGCCTGACTGTTGGCCGCCTTCCTGGCATTCAGGAGATTCGGGATGAGTGTCGCCGCCAGAATCCCGATGATGGCGATGACAATGAGAAGCTCAATGAGCGTGAAACCCTGTGTGTTCTGCATGCTAGACGACCTCTTTTGGTCTTGATAATTTGGTTCTGTTCGCTAAAACGATGCCAGCCAGGATAAAATATAGTGGTGTGACTGTAGGTACATAGAACCAAGCGAGGAGGTAAATGGCATATGGAAGTAGGCAGGCAGTTATAAGCCAGAAATCACCGCTGGTGCGATAGATTTTCCATGACAAGGAAAAAATAATAACCAAGAATAGCGATAATCCTGTGAAACCATGGCTGTAAAGCTCATCCATAATAATATTATGGGCACGGTGATACAGGATCGAGCCTGTTGAATGGATGTTCTTCTCATCGTCATCAACATAGTATGTGAATCCACCATATGAAACTTGAGCATCTGGAGAAAGATTCAATTCATAACGGAACAGATTTCGTGCATCATCTGGACTAAGATGTTCAAAAACCTGATACGCGAACGTTTCGTCACCCCATCCGAAGAACGGACGTTCAAGGGCAGCGTTCCATGCAGATTTCCACAGAAGCTTGCGCGCCTTTAATGTGTAGGCGGAGCCGTAATCCTTGAAAACGGGTGGTGTGAGTCCGATCATCTGACTGGTCAACGTCACGACGCGTGGCACAGCAAAAATTCCAACCGTGAAAGCTGCGAACACTATCAGCGGGAGCTGCCAACGACCGCGCTTCCCATCAGTTGCCAGCCACAATAGTAAGCCAACCCCTACGCCTAAAGTCGCAGCAGACGTCGTCGCCAGACTGAGACCGAGCAGGGAAGACGTCAGCCAGAGCCAGAACCATCTGTCCTTCACACGATTTCTATAAAAATATACGGGCGCCAGAGACATGATGGCGAACCATCCGCCCAGGTGCTGTCTGTGTCCGACAGTTGCTGCCGGGAAAATCATGTGATCCGAATGGATCCAAGTCCAGAGAGGCCTGAAACCTATCGCCTCTAAGAGAGCTATTATTGCCATAGCGCCGGTAGTAAAAGCTAGAGATCGAATAAGCCAATTCATCTCGATTGCAGAAAGATAGAGGATCGCCGTAATGTAACAAAGAATGAGAAACAGGCTACCGACCTGTAAGTCGTTGCTGCCTAACCATGCATATCCTGGCATAAACGATTGCGCTGAAGAGACGACTATCCATAGAAAATAAGAAATAACTAGCCAGACAATCCTGGATAATCTAAGGATCTTAAAATAACTCACTAGCGGCACACCTTGACTGTTTAAGCTAATTTTCCACAGGCTAACTAACAAGACAAAGCCGAGCAAAAGATAAAATTTTGGCGAATAAACATTATTTTGAATTCTTCCCTGGGAAAACGGCAGGAAGAAAAAACTTAAGACAGGGATGAAACTGGCGAGCAAGAACTGAAAGGCCTTCATGACGTCCTTTTATAGCAGCTAAACAAAAACGCCCCGCGAAAACGGGGCGTCTGCTGACGTAGTGAGATCAGGGAAGGCTGGGGAGCTGAGCGTCAGCGCCGGAAACCACGGTGCTGCCGTTGAACTTGTAGAAGTTGCCGTTGCTGCTCTTGACGACGCCCACAGTGCCGTTGGCGCTCTGGTTGATGAGGCAGGTGGTGTCAACGCTGGAGGGCAGAGATCCACCGAGGATTTTCGCGTCGGTGCAGGCGGTCCCGCTTGCGGTGTTCACCAGGCTCGTGTCGCCGTTGGCACGGGTGCTTTCGGCGGCGGTCACGGCGTTGCGGAGGTAGCTCTGCGCGGCGGTGTTGTTGGCGGCCTTGCGGGCGTTCAGCAGGTTGGGGATGAGCACCGCGGCGAGGATGCCGATGATGGCGATGACGATGAGGAGCTCGATGAGGGTGAAGCCCTGGGTGCGCTTGTTGTTCTTCATGTGTTCTCCTGGGTGGCGTTCCGGATAGGGATTGGATGACCGGATTGCCGTTTTATGGCGTGCAGCTCGGCCTTCTGGCCTTGCCTGCTGAGATCAGGGTACATGGGGTGTTCTTACACGCTTCTTACGTTTTCTCAGAATGTGCGTGGGTTGGGTTTGGAGTGTGGCGTACGGTTTTTGGCGTGTGGGTGGCGTTTTGCCGGGTGCGTGGGGTGTCGAAAGACTTGCGTGTGGGGGTTGCGTTGCCCCCGGGCGGGGGGAGTGCTACACTGCGCTCCGCATTGCTGGCGTAACGCAGCGGCGACTCTCGAACCTGGTCAGGGCCGGAAGGCAGCAGCCATAAGGGATGATCGTCGGGTGCCGTTGCTCACCGGCAATGCTTTTTCATGTCGGTGCGGTGCGGGTAGGCGTGGCGTGCGGCGTGCCGCTATATTCGGGCGCAGATGGCGAGACGTTCTTCCCGTGCCGGCAAGCGACCTGATCCTGAGCCGATCCGGGCGACGAGCATGTGGCGTGTCGATCAGGTGTTCCTGGCGCGCAGCGGGATGCGGACGGAAGTGATTTCGAGTCTCGTGAACGATCATGGGGGGCTGCGGAACCTGTCGGTGGTCGCGCCGACGGAGGACCCGCGTGAGGCGGTGCGGCATGCGGCGCGTTTCGTGGCGGGGAAGGGGAACGTGTCGAGCGCGCGGAATGCGCGGGTGCGCTGGGCGCGGGAGCAGGCGGCGACGGAGCAGGACAGTCTGGTGCGGGATCTGGCGCTGGAGGACGAGTTCCTGGATGCGTTCGAGGAGACGTTGCAGGAGATCCGCGACCGACTGCGCTGACGGGTTTTCCTGGGCCTTTCCGGTGTCAGTCGCCTGCGAGGGCGGCGCGTGACGGGCGGGGTGCGAGGGCGGCGCTGAGGAGCGGCAGGAGGGCGCAGGCGGCGCAGAAGGCGCTGAGCGGCGCGAAGCCGTACCGGGCGATGACGGCCCCGCCGATGAGGGTGCCGGCGCCCGCGGCGAGGTATCCGAGGGCGTCCACTTGGCCCTGCACGCCCGCGTAGGCGGTGAGGGCCTTGCTGCCGGCGACGTAGCAGAGGTTCCAGCCGAGGCCGAGCACGAACATGCTGACGGGCAGCCACGCGCCGGTCAGGAGGGCGGTGAGGGACGCGGCCGCGAGAAGTGCGGCGCCCGTCACGTACCCGAAGCGGCTGCCGAGCCGGTCGAGGAGCGGGCCGGTGAGCCAGCCGAAGCCGAACATTCCGGCGACGTGCAGCGTGATGAGGCCCGCGACGTGCGTGTGGTCCATGCCCATGTGGTGGGCGCGCAGCGGCGTGAGGCTCATCAGGGTGACCATCAGGCCCTGTGCGGTCGCGACGGCCAGGGCGGGCCAGCGGACGGCGTCGTCGGACAGGCGGGCGGGGCGCACGGCGGGGCGGGTGGGTGTGGTGCCGGTCGTGGTTCCGCCGGTGGGGGCGAGGGGTCGCCAGAAGAGGGTGAGGGCCGCGCCGAGCAGCAGGAACGCGCCCGCGAGGAGCCAGCCGACGAGGTCGCTGCTGCTGCCGAGCCGCGCGGCGAGGACCGCGAGCGGGCCGGACAGCGCGCCGCTCGCGGCGGACCCGAGCACGGACGCGAGCATCATGACGCCCATCACGCCCGCCTGCAGGCCCTCGGGGACGCTCTCGGCGACCGCGTAGCGCGCCTGCTGGTACCCGCCCTGCGCCGCGCCGATCAGGGCCGCGCCGAGCAGGAAGACCGGCACGTTCCCGGCCCGTCCGCCCAGGAAGCCGACGACCGCGCCGAGCGTGCCGAGCAGGTACGCGCTCACGAGGCCTGCCCGGCGTCCCACGCGGAGCATCATCAGGCCGAACAGGCCCGCTGACGCGGCGGCCGCGAGCGTGACGAGCGTGCTGGGCAGGCCCGCGAGCGCCTCGTGACCCAGGCCCGCGATCACGAGCGACGCGAGGACGGTGCTGGCCGTGGTGGCCCCGGTGGCGAGCGCCTGCGCCAGGAACAGCAGGACGAGGCCCCTGGATGGCCGGAAGGAAGTCATGCGGGCATTATGGAGCGTCGCCCGCACCCGCAGCACGCGACTGCTCTACGCTGGCGGGCATGACGGACGCGTGGCTGCGGCAGGCGGGGGCGAGGGTGCGCTTCGGGTGGGGCGAGGCGGGCCTGCGCGCCCTCGGGCCGGGCTGCGCGGCGGTCGTGATCGTGGACGTGCTGTCCTTCAGTACCGCGGTGGACGTGGCGCTCGGGCGCGGCGCGGTCGTCCTCCCGTACCGCTGGCGGGACGAGCGCGCCGCGCGGTTCGCGCGGGAGCAGGGGGCGCTCCTCGCGAGTCACGTCCGCCGGTTCACGGACGGCCTCTCGCTGTCGCCCGCGTCGCTCGCCGCGCTGCCTGCGGGCACGCGGCTGGTGCTGCCCTCCCCGAACGGCGGGACGCTCTCCGCCGCCGCGCAGGACGTGACGGGAGCGCAGGTGTTCACGGCCTGCCTGCGCAACGCGGGGGCCGTCGCGGCGCACGTGGCGCGCCTGCCGGGGCCGCTGCTGGTGCTGGCGGCCGGTGAGCGCTGGCCGGACGGCATGCTGCGTCCCGCGCTGGAGGACGAGTGGGGTGCGGGCGCCGTGATCGCCGCGCTGCCCGGCCCGCACTCGCCGGAAGCGGAGGCGGCCGCGCACGCCTACCGGCACGTGCAGGACCGCCTGCCGGACGCGCTGGGCCGCTGCACGTCCGGCCTGGAGCTCGCGCAGCGCGGCTTCGCGGCCGACCTCGCACTCGCCGCCCGGCCGGGCGTGAGTCGCGCCGTGCCGCGCCTGGACGGCCCCGCGTACCGCGACGCGTCCACGCCCGGCCCCTGACCCCGACCCGCGGTGGAGCGTGGCGGGGGCGGTCGGCGCTAGAATCCCCGGCATGACCCGCGTTTTCTCAGGCATCCAACCGACCGGCGAGCCGCACATCGGCAACTACTTCGGAGCGATGCGCAACTACGTCCGGCTCGGCGAGCAGTACGGTCAGGACGCCATCTACTGCATCGTGGACCTGCACGCGCCCACCAACCCCCTCGCGTACGATCCCGCCACCCTCGCGCGCCTCACCTTCGACATGGCGCTCGCCAACATGAGTGTCGGCCTCGACCCGGAAAAGGTCGTGTTCTTCGTGCAGTCGCAGGTGCGCGAGCACAGCGAGCTCGGCTGGATCTTCACGCTGCAGACGCCCGTCGGCGAGCTGGAACGCATGACGCAGTACAAGGACAAGGCCGGGAAGCTGGAGAGCATCCCCGCCGGACTCCTGATGTACCCGGTGCTGCAGGCGGCCGACATCCTGCTGTACAAGGCCGACACCGTCCCCGTCGGCGAGGACCAGGTGCAGCACATCGAGCTGACGCGCGAGATCGCCCGGCGCTTCAACCACACGCACGGCCAGACCTTCCCCGAACCGAAGGCCGTGCTGGAGAAGGACGCGCTGCGCGTGCCCGGCATGGACGGCCAGGGCAAGATGAGCAAGAGCAAGGGCGATACCAGCACCATGGGCGTGCTGGAGAGCATGGACAGCATCTGGGGCAAGCTGCGGACCTCGCCGACCGATCCGGCCCGCGTGCGCCGCACCGACCCTGGCAACCCGGACGTGTGCCTCGTCTTCGATTACCACAAGCTGTTCTCGGACGATACGACGCTGCTGGAGGTCGCGGACGGCTGCCGCACCGCCGGGATCGGCTGCATCGACTGCAAGAAGCGCCTCATGACCGGCATCGAGCGGGAACTGACGCCCATTCAGGCGCGTGCCAGCGAACTGCGGGCGCGTCCCGACGACGTGCTGGGCGGGCTCGCGCACGGTGCGGAACGCGCGCGAGCCATCGCGGCGCCCGTGATGGACGAGGTGCGCAGCAAGATGGGGTTCCTGGGCGCGTCCCCGTCGCAGGAGCACTGAGGCCGTGACGGCCGTGCCGGAAGCGGCCGCCCCCCCGGCACCGGCCGTGCCCGCCCACGCCGGAGGCCCACTGCCGGACGGGTGGGCCTTCACGGTTCGCCTGGACGGGTACGCGGGCGACCTCGCGGGCCTCGCGTCACGCCTGCGCGCCGGGACGCTCCCACCTGCCGCGGTGCCGCTCCTGCAGCTCACGCGCGACCTGCTCGCGTGGGTGGAGCGGTTCACGGCAGACGCGCCCGGCACCTCGGCGGACGTGCACGTCGAACTGCTGCCCGCCCTGGCGGGCGTGATCGCCCTCAAGGCCCGGCTGCTGCTCCCGCAGCCGGAAGCGCCGGACGACCCGGACCCCGGCGACGACTGGACGCACGACGATCCCGTGCTGGAAGGCGTGCAGGCCCTCCAGCACCTCGACGAGCTGGTGCAGCTGCTCGCCGGGCGGCGACAGGCGCGGCAGGGCCTCATTCCCGCCGCGCGCCTCGACCTGAACCTCCCGCGCCGCGCCGCACGCGCGAGCGGACCTCAGGGCCTCGCGCGACTCGTGAAAGCCGCCAGGAACGCCGTGCGCGACGTGCAGGTCCCGCTGCTGTCCGTGGAGCGCCTGACGCTGCAGGACGCGCTCGGCGCGCTGCGCGCCTTCGTGGGTCGCCTGCGCGTCTTCCGGTTCGGCGCGGTGCCCGCCCAGGACTGGGCGGAACGCAGCACGTACTTCGCGGCGCTGCTGGAAGGCGTCAAGGCCGGGGACTTCGTGGTGGAGCAGCTGGAAACGTACGGAGACATCGTGGTCGCGCGGACCGACGTGGCCGCCGCGCACCTCGCCGCGCACCCGCCCGGCCTCCCGGACGCCTGACCGGGAAGGTCAGCAGGGGCCATCTGTCCGGGGATCATCCGGCTGGGGATCATCCGGTTCTGAGCTGAACTTTTGGAGTTCGGCCGAGCGATCAACAACCTATCAGCTGTCCAGCACCTCGATGCCCGCGTCGCGCACCCGCTGCGCCGCGCCCTGCTGACCCTCACCCACCACGCGGATCACGAACCGGCGGCGACCGTCCTCACCGCCCGCCGTGGCGACACTGATGATGTTGCTCGGCAGGAGCGCCTGCACGGCCCGCGCGAGACTGCCCGGCACGTCCGGCATCTCCAGCGTGAGCCGCACACCGCCCTCCCGCAGGCCCAGGATCTCCGTGAAGGCGCGCAGCACGTCACTGACGGTCACCATGCCCGTCAGGCGCCCCGCGTCGTTCAGGACCGGCAGGCCGCCCACCCGGTGCTCCTGCATCCGCAGGGCCGCGTCCTCCATGTCCTCGTTCTCGCTGGCCGTCACGACGGGACGCGCCATCATCTCCGCCACTGTCAGTTTCGACAGCAGGTAATTCAGTTCCCACACGCTGAGGGTGGTGGCCTTGCTGGGCATGGCGTCCTTCAGGTCCTTGCTGGTCGTGATGCCGATCAGGCGCCCGCCCTCCACCACCGGCAGGCGACGGAACCCGTGATCGTTCAGGAGCTTCAGCGCGTCCAGCACCGGCGTGTCCGGCGACACCGAGATCGGGTCGCGCGTCATCCACTCTCCGACCCTCACGCCGCGCCCCGCATGCCCGCAGGGCACCCGCCGCATCCCGGCCCCGTCACTCCCGGCTCACTCGCTCTGGACATGCCGTCAGTGTACCGGAACGCTGACGGACCGCTGACGCGGCCTTTCACGAAGCTCAACATGACGCGTGCTAGCGTGCCTCTCATGAACGTCAAGATGCTCGCTCCCGTTGCCATCGTCGCGGCCCTGGGTTTCGGTACCCTCGCCCCCCACGCCCAGACCCCCGCGCAGAAGATCGGCTTCGTGGACGTCTCCAAAGTCCTGCAGGCTCACCCCAAGAACGCCGACGTGATCGCCCTCAAGAACAAGGCCAACACTGAACTCGGCGCACTCGACAAGCAGATCAAGGACATCCAGGCCAAGGGCGCGAACGCCACCGCCGCCGAGAAGGACCAGGCGACGCAGCTCGTCACGACCATCAACGCCAAGGCGAAGGACTACAACGACCAGCTCGCCAAGGTCGTCGCGCCCATCGAGACGGCCGTGGACGCCGCCGTGTCCAGCACCGCCAAGGCACAGGGCTTCGCCGTCGTGATGGACAAGGCCCAGGCGGCCAGCAACGGCCTCGTCATCTACGCCGACAACAGCACCGACCTGACCGACTCGGTCCTCAAGAACCTCAAGCCCTGAACGGCCTGCAGGCCCGGCACGGTGGCGGCCCCGACTCCAGGGGCCGCCACCGCCTTGAAGGCCAGCGCCGCATGAAAGGAGTGCAGATGCTCAACCCCTCCACCCGCCGAATCGCGCTGCTCGCGCCGCTGGCCCTGCTCACCCTGCAGCCGCACGCGCAGCAGTCCAAGACCAAGGTCGGCATCGTGAACGTGCAGACCGTCGTGTCCGCCATCCCCAGCGGCAGCGGCTTCGTGACGCTCAGCCGCAAGGCCGACGCGGACCTGCAGGCGCAGGCCAGGAACGTTCAGGCGCTCCAGGCCAAAGCCAGCGCGCGCGGCGCGACCACCGCCAGCAAGAACGCGTACACGGCCGCCGTCAAGAAGTACCAGACGGCCACGCAGACGTACCAGAAGCAGCTCGCCGCCGCCTTCGCACCGCTCGCCACGCGCGTCAACACCGCCGTCGCGTCCGTCGCCAGGGCGAACGGCTACAGCGTGGTCCTCGACCAGCGTGCCGCGCACGGCCTCGTCATCTACGCCGACCCCAGGAGCACAGACCTGACCGCCGCCGTCACCGCCAGGGTCAAGGCCGGGAAGTAACCCTACCGGGAAGCGCAGAGGGGGGCCAGCCGTTCGTCGGCTGGCCCCTTCCTGCTGCCGTGGCTGTCTGGTCAGTCGTGGGCGACGCTGCCGTCCACGCCGTGACCGGTGTACGCGCGGAACTGCATCGCTTCGAACGCCGCTTCCTCGTCCGGGCGGCGGTTGCGTGCGCCGACCATGCTGCCCAGGAACGCGAACAGGAATCCGGCGGGAATGCTGACGATGCCGGGATTCTCGAGCGGGAACAGGGCGTTCGCCTGCACGAGGTGCCGCGCGGCGGGCTTCACGTCCGGTGCGTCGACCTTCATGATGTTGGGGCTCACGGCGATCAGCAGCAGGCACGTGAGGATGCCGCCCACGATGCCCCAGATGGCGCCCGTGGCGTTGAAGCGCCGCCAGAACAGCGTGAGCAGGATGACCGGCAGGTTCGCGCTCGCCGCGACCGCGAAGGCCAGCGCGACCAGGAACGCGACGTTGAAGCTCTGCGCGAGGTACCCGAGGAAGCACGCGACGACGCCGATGGTGACGGTGGCGATGCGCGCCACGCGGACCTGCTCGTCGCTGCTGGCCTCCCCGCGGCGCATCACGCCGTTGTAGATGTCATGCGCGAAACTGGTGCTGGCCGTGATCGTGAGGCCTGCCACGACTGCCAGGATGGTCGCGAAGGCGACGGCGCTGATGAATGCCAGGAACAGCTGTCCGCCCAGGAACTCCGCGAGGAGCGGCGCGGCCATGTTGCCGGCCTTGTTGGCCGCCTCGATGGCGGTCTTGCCGACGAGGACGTTCGCGGCGTTGCCGAGCAGACTCGTCATGACGTAGAACGCCCCGATGATGCCCATGGCCCACACGACGCTCTTGCGGGCGTCCTGGGCGGTCGGCACGGTGTAGAAGCGCACGAGGATGTGCGGGAGGCCCGCCGTGCCGAGCACGAGCGCCATTCCCAGGCTGATCAGGTCGATGGGGTTCTTGTACTTCACGCCCGCCCCGAGGAATTCCGCGCCGTTCCTCGCCTCGACCTGTCCGAGCAGGTCCGAGAAGCTCCACCCGAAGCGGTTCAGGATCAGGACGCTCATGATGACGGTGCCGATCATCAGCAGGACGGCCTTCACGATCTGCACCCAGGTGGTGGCGAGCATCCCGCCGAACACCACGTACGTGATCATGAGGACGCCCACCAGCGGGATGCTCAGTTCGGGCTTCAGGACGCCGCCGGACAGCAGCGTGATGAGGCTGCCCGCGCCGACCACCTGCGCGATCATGTAGAAGGCGCTGATGACGAGGGTGGACACGGCGGCGTACGTGCGGACGCGCGGGTCCCTGAGACGGTACACGAGCATGTCGGCGAGCGTGTACTTGCCGAGGTTCCGGAGCGGTTCGGCCACCACGAACAGCACCGTCAGGTACGCGACGAACCACCCGACGCTGTACATGAAGCCGTCGTAGCCGTTCAGGGCGATGAGGCCCGTGATGCCGAGGAAGGACGCGGCGCTCATGTAGTCCCCGGCGATGGCGACGCCGTTCTGCCATGCGGTGATGCGGCCGCCCGCGACGTAGAAGTCGCTGGCGCTGCGGGTGCTGCTGCTCGCCCAGTACGTGATGCCGAGCGTGATGAGCACGATGACGGCTGCGATGAGCAGCGTCACGCGCGCGCCCCGGCGTTGGCGCTAGCCTGCGCGGCGAGACGGTCGAAGCCGCGGACACGCACCATGTACACGGCGGCCATCACCCAGCCCATGACGAACTCCATGAAGGCCATCACGTACCCGAACGTCACGTTCCCGAACACCTTGCTGGCCATGAGGGGCTTGTTGTACCCGGCCAGGACGGGCAGCAGGAAGTACAGCACCAGGAAGAGGACGGTCATGCTGACCGTGAAGCGGTTGCGTTCCGCGACCAGACGCCGGAACGCGTCGTCCTGCCGACCGTAGGGTTGAGCCTGCTGCATGGGACCTCCTGAACGTCGCCCGGAGGCAGTCGGGGGACCCCGGTGGTCCGTGCCGCTGCGCGTTCTGGTTGTGGGTTCAGAATCAGTGTAGGATCACGCCTGCCCCTGAGCAAGCGTTCATCTGGACGCAGTTCAGGATTCCTGTCACACGCTTCGGAACACACCGGCCAGCCTTTCGAATGCAAGGCGGCCCGGGCGGGCACGTACCCCGTGCCATGCTGAAGGCATGAACGACGATCTCCCCGCCCGCGAGGCCATCTTCGGCGCGCAGCACGACCGCATCTTCGACCGCCTGACGGGCCTCGACCCGGATCTCGCCACGTACATCCGCGACTTCGCGTACGACACCGTGTACGAACGCCCCGGGCTCGACCTGAAGACCAAGGAACTCCTCGCTTGCACGCTGCTGCTGTCGCTCGGCAGTCCCGACGAGCTCCGCACGCACCTGCGCGGCGCGATGCGCGCGGGCGCGACCGAACAGGAGGTCCGCGAGACCCTGCTGTTCGCCGCGCCCTTCGTCGGCTTTCCGCGCGTGGTGGCGGCCTTCGCGCAGCTGCGCGCCCTGCTGCACCCCCGCCCCGGGTCCTGAAGACAGGTGGGTGCAGCACAGGAGCGGCGCACCCGGCAGATGGGTGCGCCGCTCCTCAGGTCAGGGCCCCGGTTACTTTTCGAGATCCGTGCGGTCCGGCGTGGCGGGCACGTCCTTCTGCGAATCCAGCGCCGCCTGACCGTGCTCGTCCGGCTTCACGGCGAGCGGGTCGATGACGGGCGTCTCGGTGCTCACGCTGCCGAGCAGGATGCCCAGCACGCCCGACGCGCGCGCCTGCTCCACCGCGCGGTGCGTGATGATCTCCCCGATGTTCAGGATCACCTGATCCTGCGGGTCCAGCACCACGCGGTTCACGGGCCGACCCACCGCGTCCTCGATGCGGCGCTCCTCGACCTCGTCCGTGGCGCGGTCACGCGTCTCCGCGATCCACGACCGCGCGCGCTCCAGCAGGCCCGCCGCGCCCTCCTTCACGTTCTGCGCGCCGCTCGCGAGCCGTTCGGACGCCACCGCCACGCCGCTCTCGGCAGGCGCGCCGCCGTTCACGGCCGCGGCGAGGTCCGCCTCGCGTCCCAGCGACCGGGCGCGTTCCAGCAGTGTCAGCGTCACGATCTGGCCCTGCGCGGCCACGAAGGTCCGGTTCGGGCCGTACACGTCGCGCTGCACGCGCCGACCCAGCAGCGCTTCGGGCGCGTCCGCCGTGCCCGACGGCAGGCGCGACGTGACGGCCTCACGCACGCCCTGCAGGCCCTCCTGCACGCTGCCGCCCGTCGCGGCGGCCACCAGTGCGCCCAGCACGCCCTTGTCCTCGGCGATGCCCGCGTGCACCGCGCTGATCGTCTCGCCTCTGGGCACGATCACGAGTCCGTCGGGGGACTGCACGTCGCTGCCCGCCGTGCGGCCCACCACGTACTCCTTCTGGCGCTCGCGCGTCGCGGTTCCGATGTTCTCCAGGCCGCCCTGCACGTTCTCGCGGGCGCTGCCGTACAGCTCCTGCATGGCCCCGCCGCCCGCCGCGGCCGTCAGCGAGCCGAGCAGGCCCAGGCGTTCCGCCTCGTCTGCCTGCGCGGCCGTGATGACGTCGCCCGCGCGCACCACCGTCACGGCGGGCGTGTCGCCTTCCGCGTCCGTCGTCACGTCACTGGCGGCCGTCTTGCCGACCACGAAGGTCTTCTGCCGTTCGCGGGTGGCCTGCGCCACGTTCCCGGCGGCCTCCTTCACGTTGTCGGCCACCGTTCCGGCCGCGGCCTTGACGCTGTCGGCGGCGCTGCCGAAGGCACCCTGCAGGCCGCCCGCCTCCTGCTCCTCCATCGCGTGCGCCACCTCGGGCGGCACGATGGCGGCCTCCGCGCCGATCGTGACGCTTTCCGGGGCGGGCACGAAGGTCCGGCCGGAACTCAGGTCACTGAACAGGCCGCCCGTCGCCTCGTAGCCCACCACGCGGCCGCTGATCTCGTCGAAGAACACGTCCGCGATCCGGCCGAGCGCCTTGCCGTCCGTGGTGAGCAGGTTCAGGCCCGCGAGGCCCGTCTTGCTGTTCATCGCTTCCGTCAGGACGGGGTCGTCCTTGGCACTCACCACGTCGGCGGCACTGCCGACCATGATGGCGTCCTCACCGACGCTGCGGACGTTCCCGAAGGGAATCACGCGCGCCGAGTGGAACCAGCCGCCCTCGTCGATCAGGAGGGCCAGCACGTGGTTGCCCTGCTCGTCGAAGATCAGGTCGCGTACACTGTCGAGCCGTTCGCCGCCGTCCAGCGTGACGATGCGGCGGCCGATCACTTCCTTGCCTTTCAACATAACCTGCTCCTTGGTCGTTGTGTCGGACCTGCGCGGTCCGCGTGGGGTCCTGCGTGGGGTACGTGCGGCTCAGCCCGCGCGGCTCAGAAGCCGAGGTTGAGCATGCCGTTCGGTTTCAGGTACAGGAAGTACGCCAGCAGTGCCAGCACGATCAGCACCACGACGACGATCAGGATGCCTGCGCCGCCACCTCCGCCCTTGCCATTCAGTCGGGTCATCTTGCCTCCTCCCGCAGTGTAGTGAGGGGGCATGGGCGCGCCGCTGAGAAATCCCGGGGGGGACTTGGGGCAGCCTTGCCTCAATCTTGATCTGACGCTCGTGAACCGGGGGGACGCCTTCGCCCTCCCGTCCAGACGAGTGCAGGGAGGGCGTGGGCGCGCCCGCTAGACTGCGCGCGTGAATGCCCGCGTGAACGACGACGGCACCGGCGGCAGCGGCCTGCCCGGCCTCTCCAGGGACGCCCTGCCGGGACGCCCGCCCCTCCGTGACCTGCCGCTCACGGTGCTGGTCGGCGTGACCGGCGTCGGCAAGAGCACCGCGCTCGCCGCGCTGGGCGACGTGCGCGTCCTGCCGGACCGGCGCGAGGTGACGGACGCCGTCATGATCGCGGCCCTCGCCGGTCGGCCCGTCACGGACCGCGAGGAACGCTTCGCGCTCACCGCCCGCTACCGCGAGACGCACCCCGGCGGGATGGCGCAGGCGCTCGGGTCGCTGCACGCCGACCCGGCCGTATGGCCGCTCCCGCTGGTGTTCGACGGGCTGCGCGGGCAGGACGAGGTGCAGTACGCCGCCGCGCACTTCCCGGCGTGGCGTTTCGTGTCGCTGCACGCGCCGGACCCGCTGCGCGTGCGCCGCCTGCTGGGCCGCGCCGACCGCTTCGACCGGGTGAGCGCCACCGGCCCGGACGGCACGCCGGACCTCCGCTCGGCCCTCGCCCTGCTGAACGGCGTGCGGGACGTGTTCACGCCCGCCGAACTGGACGCGCTGGCCGCCCTGACGGACGAGGGGCACGCCCCGGACGACGTGCTCGCCAAGACGCGCATCGTGGTCAGCGAGCGCCGCAACTACGACCCGCAGGCGGCCCGCGCCGTGCTGGCCGCCCTGCCCGCCGACCGGCAGATCGACCTGGACACCTCCGTGCTCGGCCCGGACGAGGTCGCGGCCCGCGTGCGCGCGTGGACGGCGCAGCGGTGAGCGCCCACGTCACGCGCCTGGAAGGCGTTCCGTACCGGTTGCCGCTGCACGGCACGCTCGCCTGGGGCAAGGGTTCCAGCCTCAGCGTGGCCGAGCACGTCATCGTGCGCGTGCACCTCAGCGACGGCACGGTGGGGGAGGCCGAAGCGCCGCCGCGCCCCACCATCTACGGCGAGACGACCGCCAGCGTCCTCGGGATCCTGCAGCACCTGCAGCCCGCTCTGACCGGCGTGGACATCACCGACACCGCCCGCCTGGACGCCGCGCGCGGCAGCGTCGTCAACAACCACACGGCGCGCGGCGCGCTCGACATGGCCCTGCACGACGCCCGCGCCCGCAGCGCCGGACGTTCCCTGTTCAGCGACCTGCTCGGCCCGCAGAAGCGCGTGCGGCCCAGCTTCATCCTGGGCATCGCCACGCGCGCCGAGATGCTGGACGAGGCGCGCCGCGTGGTGCAGGCCGGAGTGCGCGTCCTGAAGGTCAAGGTGGGCCGCGACCACGCCCAGGACCTCCTGCTGATCCGCGAACTGCGCGCCGAGTACGGCGACAGCGTGCAGCTGTACGCCGACAGCAACGAGACGCTCACCCCGCAGCTCGCGCCGGACGCGCTGAGCGCCATGCGGGACGCCGGACTCACGTACGTGGAGGAACCGCTCCCCGTGCGCCTGCTGCGCGAACGGGCCGAGCTGCGCGCCCGCCGTATCCTGCCGGTGGTGGGGGACGACAGCTGCTTCACGCCCGCCGACCTGGAGCGCGAACTGGCCTTCGGGACCATCGATATCCTGAACATCAAGACGGCCCGCAACGGCTTCACGGACAGCCTCGCCATGCTGGCGCGCGCGCGCGAGGCGGGGCTGGGCGTCATGATCGGCTCGCAGGCCAGCACCGGCCTGGGCACCGTGCACGCGGCCCTGATGGCGTCTCAGGCAGGCGTGACGGAACCGTCCGAGCTGAGCTTCGTGCTGAAGGTGCAGGACGACCTGCTGACCGGCCCCATCACCTTCCGGGACGGGTGGCTGGACGTGGCCGCGCTGAGCGGGCTGCGGGTGGACGACGCGAAACTCCGCCGGTACCGGCTCGACTGAACCCGGAGGCCTGTCACCCGGCGCGGGCCGGAGCAGGGGAGGGAGCCATTCACACGCGGTCCGTTCACTTCCCGGACCGCCTGTGGTGCCTTTTCGTTCCACCCGGACCGAACCCGCATGTACCGCGGGATTCCACCGGAACCCGGATCAGGCGGTGCGGTTGTGGCCGTGCAGGAGGGTGTGCAGCAGCATCGCGAAGATGCCGGTGGCGAGCAGGAACAGCAGGATCAGCAGTTCCGGACGGGGCTCCTGGCGGTAGCCGTACGCGCCGAGCAGGTGGAACAGGATCAGGGTGAGGAGCAGCGCGGGGCGGCGCTCGGGGCGGTTCAGGTAGGCCCAGCTGCCGCCGAGGAAGGCGAAGAGCAGCGGGAGACTCAGGGCGCTCAGCATGTCCACGTCCCGAGTCTGACGCACCTTCATGAAGATTCCTTCATGGGGTAGGGCGCGACTGAATCGTTCCAGTCGCGGCCAGAACGGGATACAGTGGCCCCGAACCTCACCTGCCGGAGACGCCCATGCCCACCCCCGACCCACCCGAACCCGCACACCCCGCCGCCCCCCCAGCCGACCCGGGACCGCCGGGCCACCTGCTGCCCGAACCCGCCGCGCGCCGCACCATGCGACTCTCCATCCTCGAAGGCAGCTTCGCCACGGTCTTCATCAACTGGACGTCCGGCAGCGTCCTCACCGGCTACGCCCTGCACCTCGGCGCGACCCCCACCGCCCTCGGCCTGATCGCCAGCGTCCCCCTGCTCGGACAGGCCGTCAGCCCGCTTGCCGCGTGGCTCGTCGGCCGCCGCGGCCGCCGCAAGGGCGTCGCCGTCGCCACCGCCCTCATCGGCCGCGGCCTGTGGCTCCTCGCCGCCGCCCTCCCGCTGCTCCCCGTTCCCGACGAGGCCCGAAGTGCCCTGCTCGTCGCGATCGTCGCGCTGAGCAGCCTCTTCATCGCCGCGAACGGCGCCCTCTGGACCGCCTGGATGGGCGACGTCGTCCCCTGGAAGGAACGCGGCCGGTACTTCGGCCTGCGGACCGGCGTGCTCGGCATCGTCGGCACCGCCGCCAACCTCGCCGCAGGCGCTTGGCTCGACCGCGTGCAGGCCCCCCTCAGCTTCCAGGCGGTCCTGCTGACGGCCGTCACGTCCGGCCTCGTCGCGGCCGCCATCCTCACCCGCCACGACGAACCGCCGCTCGGCAGCGCCCGGCTCGCCATGCGCTCCACCTTCTCGCTCCCCATGAGCGACCCCACCTTCCGGCGACTCCTGCTGTTCGCCGTGTACTGGTCCTTCGCGGTCATGGTGTCCTCGCCGTTCGTGCTCCCGTACTTCCTGAACCACCTGCACATGACGTACGTGCAGGTCGCCGTATGGAGCGCCATCAGCGCCGTCAGCGCCCTGGTGCTCGCCCCCACCTGGGGACGGCTCGCGGACCGCGTCGGCAACCGGCCCGTGCTGGCCGTCAGCACCTTCCTCGCCGGGACGCTCCTGCCGCTCACGTGGATGCTCGCCGCGCCGGGCCACCTGTGGCCCATCTGGCTGAGCGGCGTGGTGGACGCCCTCGTGTGGAGCGCCATCAACCCCGGCATCTTCAACCTCAGCCTCGCCACCACGCCCCGCGAGAACCGCGCGGCCTTCATCGCCGTGTTCAGCGCCCTGACCGGCGTGGCCGGATTTCTGGGCGGCCTCGTGTCCGGCCCGCTCCTCGACCTGTACCGCGCCCTGAGCCCCGCCGCGACCGGCTGGACGGCGTACCACACGCTCTTCACGACCAGCGCCGTGCTGCGGATGCTCGCGTGGACACTGCTGCGCCGCGTGCCCGAGGACGGCGCGTGGCGCACCCGCGAGCTGCTCAGCCGCCACCTGCGCCGCCTGACGCTCCCGCGCCCCCCGCTGCGCTGGCCCGCCAGACGACGCTGACCCCCGCCCCGGAGGTGCGTGGCGGTCAGGGTTTGCGCGTCACGGATGCGTACGCCTGCGTCGGCACGCCCGCCGCGTCCACCGTGAAGGCCCGCAGCGTCAACGCGTCCCGCGTGAACGACATCCAGAAGAAGCCCGGCGTGTTCATCGCCTGAAACTCGCTCGGCGTGCGGCCCGGTCCCGGCCCCGTCACCTCGCCCGCCGCGCCCGACACGATCAGGCGCGTGCCCGGACACGCCGCGTTGTCCGCCGGGAACACCTGCAGCGTGTGATCGTGCCCCGCCGCGATCACGTCCGCCCGCCCGCACGCCGCGTCACGGTACAGCGCCCGCACCGGCTCGCCGCCCGCCCACGGCAGCAGCCGCCCGTACGTGTACGACCCGGCACTCCCGTGCAGACCGTTGTTCAGCAGCGGGTGATGCCCCACCACCACGTTCCAGCGCGCCGCGCTGCCCGCCAGCGCCCCCCGCAGCCAGTCGCGCTGGGCGCGCTCGAACGGCCCGCCCGGCCGGAACACCGGATCGCGGTTCGGGAGGTACGACGCGAGCGGCGACGTGTCCACCACGAACACCTGCAGCAGGTCCGCCCACGCCGCCCGGTAGAAGTGCGCAGGCATCACCCACTGCGGGTCCAGCCGCGCGTACCCCAGTTCGCTCTCCAGCCCCGCCGGGTCCGCCCCGTCCCCGCCCTGCACCCACGACTCGTCGTGATTCCCGGCCGCCATCAGGAACGGCACGCCGATCTCGCCGTACAGCGCCGCGAACCGATCCCGGAACAGCGGCGACCGCGCGTCCGGCGGGGCCTTCGGGTAGAAGTTGTCCCCCATCCCGAGCCCCAGGTCGCAGCCCAGGTCCCGGCACATGGCCCGCATGGCGCGCGCCACCGCGTCCTGCACCGCCCCGCCCTTCCCCTGATCCCCCATCACGATCACCCGCACCGTGTCCGCCCCCGCCGGGGCAGGCAACGTGAGCGCCACGTCCGGAAAGACGCGCGTGGTCGTCGAGGCAGGCGCGCACGCCGCGAGCAGCAGAGGCAGAAGCAGCAGGGAACGCATACCCCGATCATACGGATTCGGGGGACGCCCGTTCACGGCCCGGCCATCCCCCGAATGAAACGCAGCGCAGCAGGCCCCGGATCAGACGCCCGTGGCAGCCACCGCGCCCAGCAGTGCCAGCGGGGCCGTCTCGGCCCGCAGGATGCGCGGCCCGAGCGTCACGGACACGAAACCCGACGCGGTCAGCGCCGCCACCTCCGCATCCGAGAACCCGCCCTCCGGGCCGCTCACGAACGTCACGGGCGCACTCCAGTCGAGCGAGTCCGTAACGCGCGCCGCGCTCCCCGGGTGCGCCAGGAACCCCTGCCCGTCCAGCACGAGTTTCGACACCGGGATGGGGGCCAGCACGTCCGGCGTCACGGCCCGCCGCGACTGCTTGCTCGCCTCGGCCGCCACGCGCCGCAGCCGCACCAGCTTCGCGTCCCCGATCTCCGGCACGTCCGCGTACCGCGTCTGCAGCAGCTGCACGCGCGCCACCCCGAGTTCCGTCGCGGCGCGCACCACGTCACTCAGCTTGTCTCCCTTCAGCAGCGCGACGGCCAGCGTGACCGGCTGCGGCGTCTCGCGGTCGTTCTCGACGCGTTCGCCCAGCTCCAGCATCGCGCCGCCCTCGTCCAGCCGGATCACGGTCGCGCGCGCCTCGCCGCCCTCCCCGTCGAACACCTGCACCTGAGCGCCCACCCGCAGCCGCAGCACCCGCAGGTGCTGACTTTCCTGCGGGTCGAGCGGCATCACGCGCGCCAGCGCCGGGACCTTCACGCGGTGCACGGCTCAGCGCCCGGCGTTGCGGGCCGTCACGAGCGCCCACTCGCCGTCCAGCCGCTCCACCACGTCCGTGAAGCCCTCACGGTCCAGCGCGTCCCGCACGAGCGGCAGCTTCGACTCCAGAATGCCCGTCAGCACGAGCGGCCCACCCGGCACGAGCGCCTCACGGTAATCACCGGCCAGCAGGTCGTGCAGTTCGGCGTACAGGTTCGCGACCAGCACCCCGTACCGGTCCTCGTCCTCGAAGGCCTCCCCGTCCAGCGTCCCCTCACGGAAGTCCAGCTGGCCACCCTGAGGTCCCGTCAGGCCGTCCTCGCCGCGCGTGAAGCCGTTCAGCTCCGCGTTCTCGAACGCGACCGGGATGGTGAGCGGATCGATATCCACGCCAAGCGCGCTCTCCGCGCCCAGCAGGCTCGCCGCCATCGCCAGCACGCCCGAACCCGTCCCCACGTCCAGCACGCGCTCGCCGCGCAACTCCAGCACGCTGAGCGCCTCGATCGCCATGCGCGTCGTCGCGTGATGCCCCGTCCCGAACGCCATGCCCGGCTCGATGATCAGCGTCAGCTGCCCCTGCGGCACGTCCTGCACCAGCCACGACGGCACGACCGTCACGCGGCCCGCCTGCACCGGCTTCAGGCCCAGCTTCCAGTCCGCCTGCCAGTCCCGGTCCGGCTCGTCCACCCACTCGCCGCCCGCGAGGCCCGGCACGTCGTCCAGCGGGACGCGCCCGTCGAAGTACGCGCGCAGGAACCCCTGACGTTCCTCCAGGCCGCCCGCGCCCGCGTCCCACAGCGCGGCGGTGAGTTCTTCGTTGTCCAGCGATCCAGGCACACGGTAAACCAGCATGAGCGCAGTGTACCGGGCGAGGGCCCGACCGGATGCCCCGGCCCGCACGCTGAATAGCCCACCCGTCCCGGCCACGCGGAACGGGACGCTACACTGCACCCCATGAAACTCGCCATCGTAGGCGTCGGCAAGCTGGGCCTGTCACTGCTGGAAGGCATCCTGAAACGCGGCGTGCTCCCCCCGTCCGAGATCGGCCTGATGGACGCCAACACCACCCGCGCCGCGCAGCTCGCCGAGAAGTACGGCACGCAGCACCTCAAAGGCAACCAGCTGAACGGCGCGGGCCGCGTCCTCGTGAGCGTCCAGCCGCGCGTGTTCCCCGAGATCGCCGAGTGGCTCGCGCAGCCCTCCACCGGGTACATCAGCACCATGGCGGGCGTCAGCACCGCGACCCTCACGCGCCGCCTCGGCACGAAACGCGTCGTGCGCGTCATGCCGAACCTCGCCGCCACCATCGGCCGCGCCCAGACGGCCATCACCGCGCCCAGGGAAGCGCAGGACGCGGGCGACCTCGACTTCGCGCGCAGCCTGTTCGGCGCGGTCGGCGAGGTATACGAACTGCCCGAACATCTCTTCAACGCCTTCACCGGCATGAGCGCCTCCGGACCCGCCTACCTCGCGGTGGTCGCCGAAGCGCTCGCGGACGGCGGCGTCCGCATGGGCCTCCCGCGCGCCCTCGCGCAGGAACTCGCCGCGCGCCTCCTGAGCGCCAGCGGCGAACTGCTGCTGCAGCGCGCCCACCCCGGCATGCTGAAAGACGAGGTCGCCAGCCCCGGCGGCACCACCATCGCGGGCCTCGAAGCGCTGGAACAGGCGGGCGTCCGTGGTGGCCTCATCGCCGCCGTGGTCGCCGCCACCCGCAGAGGCACCGAACTCGGCCACGACCAGGAATGACCCGGACCCCACCCGGAACGCCGGACGCGCCCGTCGATTTCGGGCGCGTCCGGCGTTCCCCGGGTGTGAGTTCTTCGTGCGGCGTCAGGTGAGGCGGGCGTCTATGATGGCGTGATGCGCCGTTCTCCTGCCGCCCTGCTGCCGCTCCTGTGTTTCCTCGCCGTGCCTGCGGGGGCCGACAGTTACTTCCCGAACACGACGGGACTGTCGTGGCGGTACTCGAACGGCGAGGTGCAGTCCGCCGGGAAGCCCCGCGTGCTGCGCGGCGTGAGCGTGATCCCGGTCGGGCACAGCGTGTACGGGAAGCTGGTGTCGGAAGACTACCTGGAGTACACGGCGGCGGGCGTGTTCCTGCGGGGCGTGCAGTCGGGCGGGCGGCTGAACTGGTACTCGCCGCCGCTGCAGGTGTACCCGGCCGCGCCGCTCGTGCCGGGCCAGGTGTGGACGTCCGTCACGTCCGGCGGCCTGAAACTTAGTGGCCGCGTGGTGGGCACGCAGGCCCTGCGGACGCAGTCGGGGAGCTACAACGCGTTCGTGGTGCGCAGCGAGGTGACGGCCGGCGGGACAGGGCCGGGCGTGCAGGCGTCCAGCACGCAGTACGCGTACTTCGTGCCGGGCCTGGGCGTCGTGCGTTACCAGACGGCGGACGGCAGCACGGTCGACCTGCTGAAGTGACACGCCCGGACAGGTTCCCGCTTCAGGAGGGGAACCGTCCGGGCGGTGCAGGCGGTCAGAAGCTGCTGCTGCCGCCGACGCGCACGCCCTGGTAGTACGCGTAGGACGCCGCGTAGCACGCGGGGCGCTTCAGGAAGCTCTTGGCGGCGCAGATGCCGTCCATGTTGGCGTGGAAGACCTCGTCGGTGGTCTTGCGGTTGGCGTCCGTGCGCTCGTAGACCTTCAGGTTGCGGTACCCGAAGTCGTGGACGTTGCAGGCGGGCCGGAAGTCCTCCCGGTAGCCCAGGCCGAGCCCGTCGGGCGCGCTGCAGCCGTCACGGGTCCAGTCGAGGCCGGGGTAGGGGAGGGCCGTGACGCTGTACCGGGCGTACTGCGCGTCGTAGTTGGGGACGCTGCCCCACCCGACGCTCTTGACGTACGCGAGGCGGTCGCCGTCCAGGCTCAGGCCGGTCAGGGTGGGCACGGCGACGGTGGGGGCCTGTGCGGCGCGCTCGCCGTACGCGACCTGCAGGGCCGCGAGGAGGCCCGGGTCGTCGCCGTAGCGGGCGAGGATGGCCTGGCTGCCCGCGTCCTGCAGTTCGGGGCGGGCGGCGTACCCGGCGGCGTCCTGCGCGGCGGGCGTGGCCTGCTGACCGCACGCGGCGAGAAGGGTGGCGAGAATCAGGGCGCTGAGGGTCTTCTGCATGTCGTCCTCCGGGGTCCGGTGCGGTGTGGGCGGCGTTCCGTCCGCGTCCGGGCGTGACCGGGAGCGGCGGGCATGGGCAGGGCTGCAGGTCCCGTGACGGTCACGGGATCCGCGTGAATTGTCAGACGCTTCACTCTACTGCCCCCGGCAGTGTCGCGGGAGACCGTCAATGCCGGGTCAGGTGCGGATATTCCGCCCCCGCCTGCCCGCCGGGAACTCGGGTCAGTCCTTGAGGTTCTTCTTCTTGCGTCGCCCGTAGCTGAGGAGGTCCACGTACATGCGGGACCGGTACCCGACGCCCTTCCAGAAGCCGCGCTTCTCTTCCTTCATGACCTGTGCGAGGTTCGGGAGTTCCACGTAATCCCAGCGGACGCCGCCCGCCTTGAGCGCGTCGGTGATGGCGGGTTCCGGCCAGCGTTCCTGCCCGAGGCGCGGCACGTGCAGCAGCCACGCGCGCCTGCACGCGCGCTGCCCGGACAGGTGCGGCGTGAGCTTGTTGCCGAGGTCCGTCATGAGGCCGCCCCCCTCGAAGATGCCGATGCTCATGTCGAGCCGCCCCGCGAGGACCGGGGCGAGCAGGATGTTCAGGTGCTCGAGTGTCAGGCCGATCAGGTCCGCGTCCAGCATCACGACGTACTCGGCGTCCGTGGCGTTCAGGGCGGCATGCAGCGCGGCACCCTTGCCGCCGTTGGGGTTCAGTTCCACGACGTGCGCGCCCGCGTCCCGAGCGACCTGCGCCGTCCGGTCGCTGCTGCCGTCCGACGCGACGACCACGTCCGGCGTGAGCTGCAGGGCCGCCCGCACCACCTGTGCGACGGTCTGTTCTTCGTTGTAGGCGGGGATGACGACCGCGATCTTGGCTGGGGTCATGGCTGGTGGGTCAGAACCGGGGGTCCGGCGGGAGATGTGAGGCCCGGCGGGCCCGTCCGTGCGAACTATAGCGGCTGACAGGCCCCCGCCGCACGGGTCCCGCCCCCATCACCGTCAGTGCGCCACCGTCAGAAGAAGCGGCTCAGGTCGCGTACCACCACGAACAGGGACAGCAGCATCACCAGGCCGAACCCGGCGGTCGTCACGGCACTCTCCTGCCGGAACGTGAGGGGCCGCCCGCGCAGCACGCCGACCAGCACGAGCAGGATGCGCCCGCCGTCCAGGCCCGGGATGGGCAGCAGGTTGAAGAACCCCAGCGACAGGTTGATGGTCGCGCCGATCAGCACGAGCGCCCACCCGCCGAGCTTCGCGGCCTCCGACACCACCTGCCCTGTCCCGACCGGCCCGACCACGCCCTGATCCTGACTGAGGTTCAGGGTGAAGAACCGCGCGAACAGGTTCCCGAAGGCCTTCAGCACGGACGGGACCGCCTGCACGATGGTGCGGCCCGACTCGGCCAGCGCGCCCGGCAGCCCGACGCGCTGCACCTTCACGTCCGCGCCGTACGCGATGCCGAGCCGCGCCCGCTGACCGTTCACGGTGGGCGTCCAGTCGAACCGGATGTCCTGCACCTTCCCGGCGCGCTCCACCGTGAAGGTGTGCGGCCCGGCCACCGTCAGGGCACGCTGCACGCGCGTCCAGCCGCCCACCTGTTCGCCCTTCACCGTCTCCTGCACCGGCAGCGCCTGCCCGTCGATGGCGGTCACCACGTCCCCCGACCGGAACCCGAGGCTCTGCGCGCGCGAGTCCGGCACCACGCTGCTGATCACGGCCCGGTTCGCGCGGAGCGACTGCACGCCGTTCGCCCAGAAGTTCCCGCCCAGCAGCAGGAACGCCAGCAGCAGGTTCATGACGGGACCGGCCAGCAGGATCGCCACCTTGCCCCAGGCGGGCAGCAGCGCGTACCCGTGCTTCGCGCTGTCCATGCGGCCGTCCTCCAGGGTGTCGGGCGCCATGCCGTCGATCTCCACGTACCCGCCGATGGGCAGCAGCGACACCCGCCACTCCGTGCCGCGCCACTGCCTGCGCGCCAGCACCGGACCCATCCCCACGCTGAAGCTGTTGACCTTCACGCCCTGCAGTTTCGCGCCCCAGTAGTGCGCGAGTTCGTGCATGAACGTCGCCAGCGCGATGATCACGAGCGTCCACACGATGCCCTGCGGCGTCAGCGCCTGCGCGATCGCCTGGAAGAAATTCACGCGCGCACCCCCGCCGCGATCAGCTCATGCGTCCGGGCGCGCGCCCACGCGTCCGCGTCCCGGATGGCGTCCCAGCCGAGCGCCTGCTGCGGCACCTCGTCCAGCACGCCCTCGATCACGCGCGCGATGCCGGGGAAATCCAGGCGGCCCGCCAGGAACGCGTCCACCGCCACCTCGTCCGCCGCGTTCAGGGCGGTGGGAGCCACGCCGCCCAACTCGCCCGCACGGTACGCCTGCGCCAGCGCCGGGAAGCGCTGCAGGTCCGGCTCGCGGAACTCCAGCGTGCCCAGCAGCGGCCAGCCCAGGTGCCCCGCCACTTCCGGCCCGCGCCGCACCGTGCCCGGCTGCCCCGGCGCCTGCATCCCGGTGGGCGCGGCGTCCAGCGCGTACGCGATCGCGAGCCGCATGTCCGTCGGCCCGAGGTTCGCCTTCAGCGACCCGTCCCGGAAGCGGATGAGGGCGTGCACGATGCTCTGCGGATGCACCGTCACCCGCACCCGCGACAGCGGCACGCCGTACAGGCTGGCGCACTCCAGCACCTCCAGCCCCTTGTTCAGCAGGGTGGCGCTGTCGATGCTGATCTTGCGGCCCATGTCCCAGTTCGGGTGCTTCAGGGCCTGCGCGGGCGTCACGCCGCCCAGGTCGGCCGGACCGTCCCGGAACGGCCCGCCGGACGCCGTCAGGATCAGTTCCGCCACGTCCTCCACACGCTCACCCACCAGGCACTGATAGATGCCCGTGTGCTCCGAATCGACCGGCACGACGCGCCCCCCGCCCACCTGCGCCGCCTCCCAGATCAGCAGGCCCGCCGTCACCATCGCCTCCTTCGTGGCGAGCGCCACGCTGCGCCCCGCCTGCAGCGCCGCACGCGTCGGCTCCAGCCCGATCAGGCCACTCATGGCGTTCACGGTCACGTCGGCCGGCAGGACCGCGATCTCGGACGTGTCCGAAACGACGCGCACGCCACTCAGGCGCGCCCGCGCGTCCGCCAGCACCTCCGGCGCGACACTCACCACCTCCGGACGGAACTCCCGCACCTGCGCGTCCAGCAGGTCGAGATTCCGTCCGGCGGCGAGGGCCGCCACCGTATAGCCGCGCTCGCGGGCCACGTCGAGGGTCTGCGTGCCGATGGAACCGGTCGAACCGAGCAGGGTGAGGCGCATCTGACCTCCAGTCTGCCGCACGTTGATGAGCCGCGCTGGAAGAGAACCCACGGTGACGCCCCCCGGTGTGCTTCCATGAAGGCATGAACGAGCACCCCCTGCAGGGCACCATCACGGACGTCGTGCCGCTCGGCCACCGCCTCCTGCTCAGCGTGCGCGGTCTGGGCGGCCGGCCCGCCCTGCCCACCGACGCGCAGGTCATCCAGACCGGCGAGCGCCTGCGCCTCCTCGACCAGCCGCACAGCCCCACCCTGTGGCTGCACGGCGAAGTGACGCTCCTGGCCGAACCGCACGGCGAAACGAACTGGCGCACCTGGACGGGCAAGACCCTCGCCGTGGCCGAGGTCGAGGAACCCTAGGCGGTCAGTCCGAGCGCCTGACCCGCATACACTGGGCCTCTTCGCGTCCAGCACTGGCCGGGGAACTGGTGGTCGTCAGCCCCTTCAGCGTGGGCAGCGCGTAACGGGTGGTCGTCACCGTCCGGCGCTTCTGCTGTCCCTGCATGTCGAAGAGTTGATCCTGCGCGGCCACGCACAGGTTGCCGCGGTCCAGCCACAGCCGCGTGATGACAGACACAGACTGCGTCACGCCGGGCTCGATCAGGGGGGGCGCAGGGGTGGCGACCCGTACGCCGCCCGACAGGTTCCACCGCCGCACCGTGTTCGTGCCCGCGCCGATCAGGGAGCGGCCATCGGCAGACCACAGCAGACGCAGGACGCTGCTGTTCTTCAGGGTGATGGTCGGCAACCCGGGGCGTGCCAGATGCACCTCGCAGAACCTGAAGCCGGGGGGTTCGTAACAGAAGCGCACGGCGGCCGCGTCGCCCCGGGGTGAGACCAGGGTGTCCTGCACGAGCCACGGGAAGTCCGGATGGCCCGCACTGTCGGCGGGTCCGGTGACGGTGACGCGTTCTCCACTCTTGAAGACGATCACGGCTGCCGGGGGTGGCGGGAGCGTGACGGCGGCCAGCAGCAGGGCGAGCATGCCACATGCTGGACGTTCCGTCTGACCCCGGGATGACCGCAGGCCGGGGAACCTTCATTCAGGCTCCCCGGCTCGCGGCTATGGATGGGTGGGCGTGTGGCCCGTGTTCAGTCGTGGGCACCGGCGAACTGCTGCGCTTCGGTGCTGCCCTTGAGGGCGGTGGTGCTGCTCTGTCCGCCGCCGGCGGCGGTGGCGACGAGGTCGAAGTACCCGGTGCCGACCTCGCGCTGGTGCTTGACGGCGGTGAAGCCGCGTTCCTGGGCGGCGAACTCGCGTTCCTGCAGTTCCACGAAGGCCGTCATCTGGTTGCGGGCGTAGCCGTACGCGAGGTCGAACATGCTCATGTTCAGGCTGTGGAATCCGGCGAGCGTGATGAACTGGAACTTGTAGCCCATCTTGCCGAGTTCCACCTGGTACCTGGCGATGGTGTCGTCGTCGAGGTTCTTCTTCCAGTTGAAGCTGGGGCTGCAGTTGTACGCGAGGAGCTTGCCGGGGAACCTGGCGTGCACGGCTTCCGCGAATCTGCGGGCGTCTTCGAGGTTCGGGACGCTGGTCTCGCACCAGATGACGTCGGCGTAGGGGGCGTAGGCGAGGGCGCGGCTGATGGCCTGTTCGATGCCGGGCCTGACGTAGTAGAAGCCTTCGGGGGTGCGTTCGCCGGTGGTGAAGGGGCGGTCGTTGTCGTCGATGTCGCTGGTGAGGAGGTTGGCGGCGTCGGCGTCGGTGCGGGCGATCAGGACGGTGGGGACGCCGCTGACGTCGGCGGCGAGGCGCGCGGCGTTCAGGGTGCGGATGAACTGGCTGGTGGGCACGAGGACCTTCCCGCCGAGGTGACCGCACTTCTTCTCGCTGGCGAGCTGATCCTCGAAGTGCACGCCTGCCGCTCCGGCCTCGATCATGGCTTTCATCAGTTCGAAGGCGTTGAGGGGGCCGCCGAAGCCCGCCTCGGCGTCCGCGACGATCGGCGCGAAGTAGTCGATGCTGACGTCGCCTTCGCTGGTGGCGATCTGGTCGGCGCGGCGCAGGGTGTTGTTGATGCGTTTGACGACGTCGGGGACGGACGAGGCGGGGTAGAGGCTCTGGTCGGGGTACATCTGCCCGGCGTTGTTGGCGTCGCCGGCGACCTGCCAGCCGGACAGGTAGATGGCTTTCAGTCCGGCCTTGACCTGCTGCATCGCCTGGTTGCCGGTGAGGGCGCCGAGGGCGTTCACGAAGGGTTCTTCCTTCATGAGGCGCCAGAGTTTCTGCGAGCCGTGCTTGGCGAGGGTGTGTTCGATCATGAGGCTGCCGCGCAGCTGGATGACGTCGTCGGCGCTGTAGTTGCGGCGGATGCCCTGCCAGCGTTCCTCGGTCTTCCAGGTCTTTTCGAGGATTTCGGCGTTGGTGCGGGGGGTGGGGGTCATGGTGGTGCCTCCTGTGCGTGTGGGTTGGGGGGTGCCGCTTGGCTTGACCTCATGGTGTCACCGCGCTCCTGCCGGACTGGTGTTGTAAATCGTGGAGGTCTGGAGTCCATGCGGCTACAGGTACACCGGTTTACCGGTTTAATTGCATCTGGGTAAACCACTTGGCGCAAACGGCACCGCCCCCACTCCACCAACTCCGTTCAGACCGGCTGGCCGCCCGCCACGCCCAGCGCGTCCCGCAGCCGGAGCGCCTGCACGTTCAGGCCCGGGAACAGCGCGGCCGCCGCCGCCTCCCCGCCGTCCAGACGCTCCAGCAGCATCCCCACCTCACGCCACACCTGCCCCTGGAACGCCCGCAGCGGCGCCTCGCCCGCCGCGTCCCGCAGCCACGCCAGCGTCCCCCCCAGGCTCCCGCTCCCGCCCTCCAGCAGCAGGCAGCGGGCCTCCAGCGTCAGCAGCAGCGCGTGCAGGCCCGGGTCCGGCTCCTGCGCCTCACCCAGTCCCGACGCCACGCGCCGCAGCAGCGCGTGCCCACGGTTCACCTCGTGCAGCGCGGCCCCCACCCCGCCTCCGCGCAGGTGCGCGTCGGCCAGCGTGGCGCGCGCCTGCGCCTCCGCGTACGGGTGATCCGTCATCCTGAGCGCCCGCCGCGCGAACGCCTCGGCCCGCGCCGGGTCCGGGTCCGCCAGCGCCCGTGACAGCAGGATGTCGAAGGTCAGCACCTGCTCCCGGTCCAGCCCGCCCGACACCGCCGACAGCAGCGCGTCCAGCACGCGCCGCGCCTGCACCAGATCCGCGTGGTCCTCCTGCACGCCCCCGAACGGCTGCTGGTACGGGCGTCCCGCGCCGCGCGTCAGGTACGCCAGCGCCACCCGGTACTGCGTGCGCCGCTCCCGGTACGCGGCCTCCGCGTGCCGCTGCCCCGGCTCGCCCAGCAGCTGCAGCGCGCTCGCCGCGACGCGCAGCGCCTCGTCCGGCCGGAACAGCGACAGCAGCACCGGCACGCTCTCCGACTCCAGCCGCGCCCGCAGCACCGGGTCCGCGTCGCCCGCCTGCGCCGTCGCCCGCCGCGACCACACGAGCGCCTCCTGCGCCCTCCCCAGCCGCCGCAATGCCGTCGCCACGCGCGCCTGCACCCGCGCCTGCTCCTCCGGCGCGCCCTGCTCCTGCGTCAGCCGCTCCGCCGCGTCCAGCAGGCGCTCCAGCGCCGCCGCCGGTTGCCCCAGCCGCAGGCGCAGGTCCCCTTCCTGGTACCGGGCGCGGGCCGACAGCAGCGGGTGACTGGCGGGCACGTTGCCCAGCTCCCGCATCGCTTCCGCCCAGCGGCCCGCGTCCTTCGCGATCAGGCCGCGCCACAGGGCCGCGCGCGCCGGGTTGCCGAGCGCGCCGCCCTCCCGAGCGCGCGGGTCCGCCGCGAGCCGCGTCGCCCGGTCCAGATCGCCGCGCCAGCGGGCCAGGGCCGCGCCCACCAGCAGCGCGTCCGCCTGCGCGCCCTGCAGCCAGCGGTCCGGCCCGGCGGCGCTCAGGGGCCGCTGCACCTCCGCGTGCGACAGTTGCGCCTCGGCCGCCTCGAAGTTCCCGCTGTCCACGCTGCTCTCCGCCAGCTTCACGCGCGCCCACGCCCGCACCGCCTCGCGCGGCGAATCCAGCAGCGCGAACAGCGCGTCACGCGCCTGCGGGTGCCCGTACGCGCCGAGCATCGCGTGGTGACTCACCACGGCCCGCGCGAGCGACTCGCGCTCCTCGCCGCGCGCCTGCCCCCGCGCCTGCACCCACAGCAGCGGCGCGTGCCCCAGGCCGCCCGGGTGCGCGTCCAGCCAGCGCGCCACGTCTGCCCAGCGGTCCAGGCGCGCCAGGGCGTTCAGTGGCACGCTGACCGCGTCCGCCGTCCCTGCGTCCGTCCTGACCGTGCCCGGCAGGGTCGCCGCGAGCCGCGTCAGGGCCGCGCGGCGCTCGGCGTCCGGCAGGAGCGGCCGCGCAGCGTCCAGCAGTGCGCCCGACAGCGGGCGCGGGTGCGCGGCGTCCGACTCGTCCAGCAGGGCACGCACGTGTGCGGGCAGCAGGTCGAGCCGCTGCCCGAGCGCCGCCTCCAGCAGCGGCCCCGGCAGCCGCGCCCCGCCCTGCCCGGCACTCACGGTGTCCTGCACGGCACTCAGGGCCGCCAGCAGCCGCACCGCCGCCGGGTCCGACAGCACGCGCTCCAGCGTGTCCTGCCCGGCCTCGCCGCCACTCCCGGCGTTGCGGGCCGCCGCGAGCAGCGTCAGCCGGTCGAGGTTGCGGCCCGTCTGCCGCACCAGTTCGTCCGCGCGGGCCGCCGGGACGCCCAGCTGCGCCATCAGGTACCGCCGCGCCTCGGCAGGCGTGGGCGCCGTCAGGCGAATGTGATCGCCCGGCAGGTCCGGCGGGAGCGCCGACTCGTCCTCGGCGGCCAGCAGCACGTTCAGGCGCTCCGGCGCGAGGCGGTACAGCTGCTCCGCCGCCCACGCCGTCAGCGACACCGTCGCGCCGTCCGCCGCGCGCGGCGGCGAGACCCCGAACTGCCCGTCCGGCAGCACCCGCAGCAGCAGCACCGACCCGTCAGGCAGGCCCTCCAGCAGTGCCCGCGCGGCCCGTGCCTGCCCTTCCGCCTGCACCGCGAACGGCTGCGAACGCTGCACCTGCAGGTCCGGGAAGAGCGGCAGCAGGTCCCCGCCCAGCGTCAGGCGGTGCACGCCCGGCGCCGGGTCCAGCTGCGCGATGGCGCGCTCCAGGTGCGTGCTGAGCAGCGTCTTGCCCGCCCCGGCCGGGCCGCTCACCACCAGTCTCGCCGCGTGCCCGCCCCCTGCGGCGGCCCGCACCGCGCCCAGGAACTGTCGGTACGCGCGCCGCTTCGAGCGGCCCAGCAGTTCCAGTTCCGCGGGAAGCGGCTGCCGCACGCTGACCGGCAGGGGAGGCACGCGCTGCCCGACGCCCGCCGCGAGTTCCGACAGCACGCCGTGCAGCGCCCGCTTGTCCTGCGGCGTCCCGATGTCGCGGTACACGATGTTCCGCACGCTGCTCGGGCTCGCGCCGCGCGCACGCATCGCCTCCTCCAGCCAGCGCAGGCTGCCGCGCACGCCCCACGCCTCCCGCGTGCGCGGCAGCTGCTGCCGCAGCGTCTGCAAGGTCGCCTGCCAGTCCATACTGGAACGCTATCAGGTGCGGCGCTCCCCGGCGCGCCCGGCGCCCGCTCGCCCCCTGCCCTCCAGCCGCCGGACCCTGCAACTCTGCCGGGAACGCCGGGCGCGGGCCGGACCGCTTCATCAGATGCGCTTCAGCAAGTTCGCTATACTCGGTTCAGCCTTTTACAGTTCACGCCCCGACCCGCATCGCCTGTCGCGTTCCTGCCCCATACTGCTGACCTGCACCACACCGTCCGTCCACCGCCCCACACGCGCCACGGCCCACCCGGCCCGCGCTGACCCCACACCGCCGCCCCGGAGGCCCCCATGCGTACCCTGATCCTCACCGCCCTGCTCGCCACCACCACCGCCCTCGCCGCCACCGCCCAGGACGCCAGCAACACCCTCGACAGGGGCAACTGGCAGGACGCCGCCAGCCTCGGCGCGTCCCTCGACAGCGCCGACGGGTACACCATCGCCGCGAAGGCCACCACGCTCGGCGCCAGCGTCAGCCCCGACTCCGCCAAGGCCGCCCTCCTCAAGAAGGCGCAGAGCTACGCCAACCAGGCCATCAAACTCAACCCCAACAGCGCCAGCGCGTACTTCGAACTCGCGCGCGCCGACGGCCGCCTCGCGCAGTACACCGGCATCCTCGAAAGCCTCGGGCTTGCCGGGGAGATCAAGAAGGCCCTCGTGAAGGCCATCGACCTCGACCCCAAATTCGACGAGGCGTACGTCGCGCTCGGCCTGTGGAACGCCGAACTGGCCGCCAAGGGCGGCGGCGCGTCCTTCATCACCGGCGCGCGCGGCGACCAGGTCATCCCGAACTTCGAGAAGGCCATCGCCATCGCGCCCACCACCATCGCGCACCGCCTGGAGTACGCGAACTCCCTGCTGCTCCTGAACCGCAACAGCAACCGCAGCGCCGCCATCGCGCAGCTGCAGAAGGCCGTCAGCCTCACCCCCGTCACGTACTGGGACAAGCAGGACCTCGCCGCCGCGCAGAAGAAACTCGACGCGCTGCGCTGAACCTCGGTGTGCCGGGGCAGCCTCACCCGCGCGGGGGGGCTGCCCCTCGCCGTTCACGGGGCGCGCCCGCCCCGTCCCCTGCCCTGCAGCGCGGGCATTCACCGGCAGCCGTGAGCGGGGAGGAGGGTCAGGGCAGGGACAGGCAGCGCAGCGCGCCCGGCAGCACCCGAACCGTCAGCTGCCGCTGCGCCCCCGCCAGCTCACCGTCCAGATGCGTCTGCATCGGCCGCTCCCACGAGAGCCGCACCTCACGCCCCCGCGCCTCACGCACGGCCGGATGCGTCAGGTGCGTGCCGCGCAGCACGCGCCCCATCAGCGGCAGCAGCGCCACGCGCGACAGGTTCCCGCCCAGCACCACGTTCAGCTGCCCGTCGCGCGGGTCGGCGCCCGGCGCGATCCGGAAACCGCCCCCGTACCGCTCGCTGTTCATGACGGCCACCAGACACGACGCGCCACGGTACAGCACCTCGCCGTCCACCTCCACCGTGAGCGGCCCGGACTCCAGCTGCCGCAGGCCGCGCAGCGCCGCCCACAGGTAGCGCGGGAAGCCGCCCAGCGGCACGCCCAGCAGCCGTGCGGGCGCGCGGTGCAGCAGGTCCGCCACCTGCGCGTCGTACCCCATGCCCAGGCCGTTCAGGAGCAGCACCGGCGGCCGGTCGTCCAGCCGCACCTCCATCAGATCCAGCCGACCCTCCGGACGCGACAGCCGGTCGAGTGCCGAGTCCAGATCGCCGGGCCTGAGGCCCAGACTGCCCGCCAGATCGTTGCCGCTTCCCAGCGGCACCAGCCCCAGCGCCCGCCCGGACCGCACCAGCTCCGGCAGCAGCAGCGACGCCGTGCCGTCCCCGCCCACCGCGAGCGCCGCCTGCCCCGCCGGACGGGCCGCGAGCGCCGCGCACGCCTCCCGAGCCGACCCGGCATGCAGCAGCTCGAACGCCAGGCCGCGCGCATTCAGGGCCGCCTCCAGACGCGGCCACGTCCGGCCCGCCAGGCCCCGCCCCGCCGCCGGATTCAGCACCACCGCCAGCGGTAACCCCGCCGCGGACGGACCGGTGGAAGGCACGGAAGGGCGAACGTCAGGAGCGTCAGGGGAGCCGGTCACGGTCCCAGCAGCGTAGCGCAGCCGCCGCCCCACGTTCCCGCACTCCGGCCGCTCAGCACCCCGTCACGCCGTCCCGGTACACTGCAGGGGTGCGCCGACCCGTGCTGTGCCTGCTGCTCCTCGCCCCACTGCTCGGCGGGTGCCGCTACACGTTCCTGCCGCTCGTCCCGCCGCCCGCCCAGATCACCCTGCCCACCCGCATCGTGACCGCCACCCTGCGCCGCGAGGGGGACGACCTGATCGTGACCGCCGCGCTCAGCGGACAGTTCCGGGCCGGATACCTGAGCGTCGTGTGGTACCGCGACGACACCGAACAGGGCCGCGACAGCGTGTACCTCGACGTCGCCCAGCGCAGCGCCGAGTTCCGCCTCGCCGCGCCACAGAAAGGCAGCTACCGCGCCCTCCTCAGCCACGACGGCGTGCTGCTCCGGCAGGTGGAACTCCTCGAGAACGGCGACCTGTAAGACGGATTTGATCCGATTTCAGGGATGCTGTGAACAGCAAAGGCATCCCCTGCAGGACGCCTGCCCGCTTCCCTCTCCTCAAAACCGTACGTTTTGGCGCCCTTATCGCTCGGCTGAACTCCAGCAGTTCAGCCGAGCGATAAGACGGATCCCGGGTGGTTCAGGGCCCGCATCAAACACCCGTGGAACGCAGCCGGGCCGGTCAGTGACATCACTGCTGACCGGCCCGGCCGGGGAGCGCCGGGTCAGGCCGTGTGGATGGCCGCGCCGGTCCTGGCCTGCACGTCTTCCAGCGTCACGTCCGGCGCGAGCTCCACCAGCCGGAATCCGTGCGGCGTCACGTCCAGCACGCACAGTTCCGTGATGACGCGGCTCACGACGCCCGCCCCCGTGAGCGGCAGGTCGCAGCGCGCCAGGAGTTTCGGCGTGCCGTCCTTCGCGGCGTGCTCCATCAGCACCACGACGCGCTGCACGCCCGCCACGAGGTCCATCGCGCCGCCCATGCCTTTCACCATCTTGCCGGGAATCATCCAGTTGGCGAGGTCGCCGTTCTCGGCCACCTGCATCGCGCCCAGAATGGCGAGGTTCACGTGCCCGCCGCGGATCATGCCGAAGCTGTCGGCACTGCTGAAGAAGCTCGCGCCCGGCAGGGCCGTCACCGTCTGCTTGCCCGCATTGATGAGGTCGCTGTCCAGTTCGTCCTCGGTCGGGAACGGTCCGATGCCCAGCAGGCCGTTCTCGGACTGCAGCATGACGTCCATTCCGTCCGGGATGTAGTTCGCCACGAGGGTCGGCATGCCGATCCCCAGGTTCACGTACATTCCGTCCTGCAGTTCCTGCGCCGCGCGGGCCGCCATCTGTTCACGTGTCCAGCTCACGCGTCACCTCCGTTGTCCGCCGTGCGGACCGTGCGCTTCTCGATCAGTTTGCGCGGCTCGGGGTCGTGCACGATCCGCTGCACGAAGATGCCGGGCGTGTGCACGTGGTCCGGGTCGAGTTCGCCGACCTCCACGAGGTGCTCCACCTCCGCGACCGTCACGCAGCCCGCCGTGGCGACGAGCGGGTTGAAGTTCCGCGCGGTCTTGCGGTACACGAGGTTCCCGGCCCGGTCGCCCTTCCAGGCCTTCACGAGCGCCACGTCTGCCATGATCCCGCGCTCCAGGATGTACGTCTGCCCGTCGAAGTCGTGGTGTTCCTTGCCCTCGGCGATCAGGGTGCCGACGCCCGTCCGGGTGTAGAAGCCGGGAATGCCCGCCCCGCCAGCCCGGAGGCGCTCGGCCAGCGTGCCCTGCGGCGTGAACTCCAGCTCCAGCTCGCCCGCCAGGTACTGCCGCGCGAACTCGGCGTTCTCACCGACGTACGACGAGATCATCTTGCGGATCTGGCGGGTCTGCAGCAGTTCCCACAGCGCGAACCCGTCCGCGCCCGCGTTGTTGCTCGCCACGGTCAGGTCGCGCACGCCGCTGTCCCGCAGCGCCAGGATCAGGGTTTCGGGCACGCCGCACAGCCCGAAGCCGCCCACGGCGAGGGTCATGCCGTCCCGTACGACGCCGGACAGTGCCGCCTCGGCACTCTCGAACACTTTGTTCATGCCCCACAGCATACCGGGCCGTTCCCGTCCTCACGGCGTGCGTGGCGTTCCCGTGCGGGTACTCCGGTCACGGTCCGGTCAGGAGGCGCTGGGACGGGCGAGCGGCGGCCCGCTCACTGCCGGGCCGCCGCTCGGGCGGAACGGGCCGCTCCACCCGCCTGAACTCCAGAAGTCCAGCTCATTCTGGGATCAGTTGCTGTTCCATACCACCGAGCCGAGCGCGTCGGGCCGCAGCAGGTACAGCAGCTCGTGCGCGGGCCGCTGCAGCACGTGCGACAGGTTCACGAGCGCCTGCAGGCTGGGCGTGTACGGGAGGCCCATCGCGTCGTGACCCTCCAGCAGCGACTCGACCATGAAGCGGCTCAGGTCGGCCTCCTGCGCGAATTCCTCGGGGGTTCGGCACCCCAGCTCCTGCATCCGGGCGTGGATGAGGGGCGCGAGGGGCGCTGCAGTGTGGTGCGTCGCGGTCATGTCTTCATCATGCGCACCGGACTCTGACAGGGGTCTTGCAGAATCGTCAGGTGGTCTTCATGTCTTCACGCAGCCAGCGGGCCGCGTCGAGCGCGTGGTACGTCATGATGGCGTCCGCGCCCGCCCGACGGAACGCGATCATCGTTTCCAGCACGGTGCGGCGCTCGTCCAGCATGCCCGCCTGCACGGCGGCCTTCACCATCGCGTACTCGCCCGAGACGTTGTACGCCACGAGCGGCAGGTCGAAGGCGTCGCGCACCACGCGAATCACGTCCAGGTACGGGAGGCCCGGCTTGACCATCAGGTAGTCCGCGCCCTGCTCCGCGTCGAGCCTCGCCTCGCGCAGCGCCTCACGGTACCCGCCCGCCGGGTCCATCTGGTAGCTGCCCCGGTCCCCGAAGCTCGGCGTGCTGCCCGCCGCGTCCCGGAACGGCCCGTAATATCCGCTCGCGTACTTCACGGCGTAACTCATGACGGGCACGTGCCCGTACCCGGCTTCGTCGAGCGCCGAGCGGATCGCGGCCACCTGCCCGTCCATCATGGCGGACGGCGCGACGATGTCCGCGCCCGCCCGCGCCTGCGACACGGCCGTGCGTGCCAGCAGTTCCAGTGCCGCGTCGTTATCGACCGTGACCTCGCCGCCCACCTCGCACAGCGGCCCGCAGTGCCCGTGGTCGGTGTATTCGCACAGGCAGGTGTCCGCGATGACGGTCATGCCGGGGTGCGCGTCCTTGATGGCCCTCGTCGCCACCTGAATGATGCCGCCCTCGTCGTACGCCTGCGAGCCGTGCGCGTCCTTGTGGCCTGGAATGCCGAACAGCACGAGGCTCTGCACGCCCAGCGCGAGCGCCTCGCCCGCCAGCCGCACGGCGCCCTCCACGCTGTGCCGCGACACACCCGGCATGGTCGCGATGGGCACCTCGTGCGCTTCCTCGTGCACGAACACCGGGTAGATGAACTGCGCGGCGGACAGCGACACCTCGCGCGTCAGGGCGCGCAGGGCGGGCGTGCGGCGGGTGCGGCGCGGACGGTCGGTCAGACCCGCGTCGCGGGCGGGGCGGGCTGGAGGCGTGACGGTCATGGCCTGAGCCTAACCCCGCCGGGCCGGGACAAATGAGGCGCGTTCCGGACTCCGCTCGCGGGTCGGGTGGGTGGCCGTGGGAGCGGCAGGCTGCCGACAGCAGAAGGGCCGGTCATGACGACCGGCCCTTCTGCTGAACGGGAACCCGCAGGTCAGTTCTTGCTGCTCGCCTCGCCGGGCTTGCTGTCCGGCTGGACGGGCGGCGTGGCCTGCGCGGGAGCGCCCGGAGCGACCGCCGCGCCCGCCGCGCTGCCCGTCGCCTGCGAGGGCTTCGGGCTGGGCGCCTGCGTCGCCGTCTCCGGCTCGATGCGTTCCAGCCAGACGCTGCCGACCACGTCGCGCACGTTCGTGCCCGCCGCGTGCAGCGCGTCCGCCGCTTCCGGGCTGAAGCTGCGCACGAACTTCAGGATGCCGTGACGCACCTTCGGGAAGCGCGCCAGCACCACGCCGCCGCCCACCAGCGCGCCCACCGTCACGAGGACGCTCACGCCGGGCCGCGCCTGCGGCTGGCCCTTCACGCGGCGGGACACCTGATCCGCGCTGCGGGCGAGGGCCTTCTCGGCCTTACGGAGTTTCTTGGCGGAGACCTTCTCCAGCCTGCGTCCGCGCACGCTGATCTCGTGCGACAGTTCCTTCTGAACCTTGAGTGCCTGCTTGCGGCCCTCCTTCACTTTCTGGGCCACCATCTTGCCACTCTCCTTGCGGACCTGCACTGCACGGTCCTGAACTTCTTCCTGCACGTCCGCCAGTTTACTCTGCGCGGCCCCGAGCAGGTTCGCGGCCTGACGTCCGCCCGTCTCGCGCAGGTCCGACACGCTGCCCAGCAGGTTCGCGGCGACCTTCCCGCCACGTTCGCCCGCCAGGGCCGCGACCTTGCCGCCCTGCTCGCCTGCCAGCGCCAGCGCGCTGCCGCCCTGCTCGGCCAGCGTTCCCGCGAGGGCGCTGCCCTTCTCGGCCGCCACCTGCGCGAGGCTGCTGCCCCGCTCGGCCGCGACGTGCGCGAGTTCCGTGCCGCGCTCGGCGGCCACCTGGGCCAGTTCCGTGCCCTTCTCGGCCGCGACCTGCGCGAGCTGCTGCGCGCGGGCACTCACGTCCTGCACGCCCGACTGCACCTGACGGCTCGCCTCACGCACCAGCGGACGCACGGTGTCGTCCAGCAGGGCGTGCGCACTGCCGGACGCGCTGTGAACGGCGTCCAGCACCTTCTGGCGGGTGGCGGGGTTGGCGATCACGGCGCTCACGCCGCCGAGCAGCAGCAGGCTGCGCTTGGAAATCCCTCGGGTCTGAATGGTCATGTGGCTCCTTTGGCGATCGCTTCCGGCACGCGCCGGAACGCGACTCAATGCCGCATTCTCATGCAGGGGCTTGAGAAGTGGGTGGGGTTGTCTTTGCACGTTGCTTAGAAAGAAGGTGACCGGGCACGGCCCGCCTTCATGCGGGTCTCGCTGCGGCTCCACGCCCGGGCGGCAGGTGCACCGGACCCCCTTCCACCTCTCCCAGACCGTGCCCGTCCCCACCCGCCTCGCTCGGCTGAACCCCTGGGGGCAGCGCCGTCCGGGATCAGGTGCGGAAGATCACCTGTTCCCGCCCGAAGGACCGCAGCGCCAGCAGCACCAGCGCGACCGTCACGAGCAGGTTCACGCCCGCCGCCAGCAGCGCCATCGGGACGCTCAGCGAGCCTTTCACGACGTCCAGGATCACGACCATCGCGTTCACGAGCGGAATGGCGTACAGGCCCGCGCTGCGCCCGATGAAGTCTGCGAACTGCAGGCCCACCGCCGGAATCACGATCAGCAGCGACACCGGCGTGATGTACGTCTGCGCCTCCCGGAAGCTGCGCGCGAAGATGCTGACCGCGATCAGCAGCGCGCTGAGCAGCAGGGCCGCCGACAGCGCCATCAGCACCAGCACGCCCAGACTGCCCGCGCTGACGTTCAGCTGCCCACCCAGGGTGCTGCTCACGCGCGACACCTGCGACTTCAGGAACAGGGTCGCGACCGGTCCGGACAGCAGCAGGCCCAGCAGGCCGAACGCGGCGGACGTGAGGGCCGTGCACGTCGTGGCGAGCAGCTTCCCGACCACCACCTCGGCCCGCCGGACGGGGGAGACGAGCAGCACCTCCAGCGTCCCGCGTTCCTTCTCGCCCGCCGTGCTGTCGATGGCGGTGGCCGTGCCGCCCGCCAGGATGAACTGCAGCAGGAACATCGGGATGATGAACGCCAGCTGCCCGCTCGCCGCTTCCTGCGGCCTGCTGGCGTCGTGTTCCTGCACCGTGACGGGCGTGAGGTACGTGTCCGGCAGGCCGCGCGCGCGCAGGTCGGCGCGCACGAGGTCGCCGTTGTACGCTTCCAGCGCGGCGCGCAGTTTCGAGATGACGCCCGACTCGGCCTTCAGGTTCCCGAGCCGCGCGTACAGGTCCACCCGCCCGCTCCCGGCGCCCGCCCGGGTCGGCAGCGGCGAGGGGACGCTCAGGACGGCCTGCACCGTGCCGTCCTGCACGGCGCGCACGGCGTCCGTGACGGGCAGCAGCTGCACGCCGCGCTCCCGGCCACGGTCGAGCGTCAGGGTGCGGCGCAGCGCGTCGGGCAGCGTGCCGATCACGCCGACCTTCTGCCGGTCCTCGCCCTGCCCGCTGAACGCGCGGTTCAGGAGCAGCGGGAACCCCACCGTGAACAGCGGAATGAGCAGCAGCGGCATCAGGACGCTGCTCGTGAGGGTACGGCGGTCCCGCACGGTGCTCAGGAGTTCCTTGCGGGCCACCATCCACACGAACGCCCACCGCAGGGGACGCAGGGCCGTCACGCGCTCCTCCCCGCGCGGCTGAGTGCGCGCTCCTGCATCAGCGCGAAGAACGCGCGCTCCAAGCTCGGCTGACCCGTCCGGGCGAGCAGGCCCGGCACGGTGTCGACCGTGAGCAGTTCGCCGCGCTCCAGCACCGCCACCCGGTCGCACACTTCCTCCACCTCGCTCATGACGTGCGTGCTGTACACCACCAGCCGGTTCTCCTGCCGGTACGCCTTCACGAAGTCCAACAGGGCGCGCCGCGCGAGCACGTCCAGCCCGGACGCCGCCTCGTCCAGCACGAGGACCGGCGGGTCGTGGATGACGGCGCGCGCGATCACGATCTTCTGCCGCATGCCGGTGCTGTAGCTCCCGGCGCGCGTGTCGAGCGTGCCGCTCAGGTCGAGGTCCGCGTCGAGCGCCGCGATGCGGGCGTCTGCCTGTGCGCGCGTCATGCCGTACAGGCCCGCGAAGTACCGCAGCGTCTCGCGGCCCGTCAGGCGGTCGTACAGGCCCATGCCGCCGTTCACCACGCCGATCAGTGCGCGCACGCGTTCCGGTTCGCGCGTCACGTCGTGCCCGGCGAGGCGCGCGTGCCCCGCGTCGGGGTGCAGCAGCGTGGCGATCACGCGCAGCAGCGTCGTCTTGCCCGCTCCGTTCGGGCCGAGCAGGCCGAACACCTCGCCCGCGTGCGCTTCGAAACTCACGCCGGACAGTGCCCGGAACGCACCGTACGTCTTGCCGAGGTCCTGCACCTGCAGCGCCGCTTCCGGGCTGGCCGTGCGCCGCGTGGGCGCGTCATGGGGTGTGGTCATCACTGATCCTCCGGGTCCGGAAAGAAGAGGTCCTCGATGGGCCGCGCGAGGAGGCGCGACAGGCGGAAGGCGAGCGGCAGGCTCGGATCGTACTTTCCGGTCTCCAGGGCGTTCACGGTCTGGCGCGACACGTCCAGGCGCTCGGCGAGGTCCGCCTGCGTCCAGCCGAGCGCGCCGCGCAGGTCACGGATGGCGTTGCGCACCTCAGGTCCGCTCCCGGCGCAGCCACAGCCACGTCACCCAGCTGCTCGCCCAGCCGACCAGGAAGATGCCCGACAGCACGCCCAGCAGCGCGGGAGCGGACGGGGCGGCCTGCATCCATGCGGTCCACGCGCCGAGCAGCAGCAGCGCCGTGAGCGTCACGATGCCTGCCACGCCGTACGCGGCGAGGAGCTGCGTGCGGCCGTACTCGTCGAGCACCACGTACTGCCGCCAGCTCATCCACGCGAACAGCGGCGCGAGGAGGAGCGTCACCAGCGCGTACGCCTGCCAGAACGTCACGGCGCGCGTCGCGGTCAGGGCGATCAGGAGGATCAGCAGGCCCACACCGAGCAGCGAGTCGAGCGTCCGGAAGCGGCGCAGCCTGCGGTCGCGGCTGACCTCCCGGCCCCTCACGGGCTTTTCCCGCGTTCGTGCAGGGCCGTCATGCGGCGTCCTTCGCGCGGGGCTCGCGCCACCACTGCACGGCCGCCGTGACGTACAGCAGCGCGGCGAGGGCCGTGGCGAAGGCGGGGAGCGCGTGGGTGAATGGTCCGGCGTGCGGGTGGGCGGCGGCGGGGGCGAGCAGGGTCAGGGTGACGGCGATGAGTGTGGTGGCGACGAGGACGGTGGCGCTCCAGTGCGTCTGGAACGGCTGTGCGGCGATCTGTGGCATGTCAAGCCTCCTTGACATGAGCTTAGGCCTGCCACCTCGTCATGTCAAGCGACCTTGTCACGCCCGGCCGCCGGAACGCCCCACCCCACCCGGACAGCATCGCCCACCCGCGCCCGCCCCCCGCACTATCCTGAACCCGTGCCCGACGCCCCCGCACCCCACGCCAGCGCACCGCAGACGGAAGCGCCGCGCCTCCTCGGCCAGCCGCGCCTCGCCGAGGTGAGCGCCTACCTGCGGCAGAACGAACCCCGCTGGCGCGCCCTCGGCATCACCCGCGTCGAACTGTTCGGCTCCGTCGCCCGCGACGACGCCGCCAACACCTCCGACGTGGACCTCCTCGTCACCTTCGCGCACCCCGCCGGCCTCCTCGACCAGGTGCGCGCCGTGCACCTCTTCGAAGCGCTCCTCGGGCGCCGCACCGACGTCCTCACGCACGGTGCCCTCAAGCCCGGCCTGAAAGCGGCCGTCCAGCGCGACGCCCGCGACATCAGCGCCCCCACCCCCCAGGACACCACAACCCAGGACGCCCCGAGCGACCCCGCCCGCAAACGCAGCCGCTGGCGCGTCCAGGACCTCCTCACCCTGCTCGACCGCCTCCAGACCCTCACCGCCCCCCACACCCTCCAGACATACCTGCACGCCCAGGACACCCAGGACGCCGCCGCCATGAACCTCCTGCGCCTCGGTGAAGGCACCAAGTTCATCCCCCAGGACCTGCAGGACGCCCACCCGGACGTCCCCTGGGACGAACTGCGCAGCGTCCGCAACCTCATCGCGCACGACTACTTCGGCCTCGACCCGCACCTCGTCTGGCACACCCTCACCCGCGACCTGCCCGCCCTGCGCCCCCACCTCCAGGCCCTCCACGACACCCTCCCGGAAGACGCGTGACCCTGCACCTCGCCCAGTTCAACTACGGCGTCCTGCGCGTCCCCGAAACCCACCCGGACGCCCGCGACTTCAGGGACGCCCTCGCGCCCATCAACGCCCTCGCCGCCCGCAGCCCCGGCTTCGTGTGGCAGCTGCCCGACGAGGACTGCGCAGCGTACTTCATGCCCGGCAGCACGCCCCTGATGATGGTCAACCTGAGCGTCTGGGAAGACGTCCGGAGCCTGCGGGACTTCACCCTGCACGGCCCGCACCTCGACTTCCTGAGACGCCGCCGCGAGTGGTTCGTGCGCCAGGACCGACCGCACTTCTGCATGTGGTGGGTGCAGGCCGGATACCGTCCCGGCCCCGACGAGGCCCGCGCCCGCCTGGAACACCTCCGCGTCCACGGCCCCACCCCCGCCGCCTTCACCTTCACGCCGTCCTACCCGCCGGAAGCGGTGGACCTCCCGGCCTCATCCCAGACGTAGGCGTCGGCCTCTATCTCCACGAGGTGCAACGGGTCGATCAGGCCACTCACCTGCACCATGCTGCAGGCAGGCCGCACCTCACCGAACACCTCGCCGTGCGCCCGACCGACCGCCTCCCACTGCGAGATGTCCTTCACGTAGATGCGGGTACGGACCACGTGCCGCAACTCCGCGCCCGCCTGCGCCAGCGCCCCGGCAATGATGCACAGGGCCGCCCGCGCCTGGGCTCCCGCATCACCGGGAAACAGGACCACGCCGTCCCGCGTGGCGGTGGTGCCCGCCACATGCACGTGCGGCCCCACCCTCACGGCCCGCGAGTACCCCACCACAGGTTCCCAGGGCGAAGTACCGGCGAAGTTGGTCCTGGCGTTCTGCTGGGTCATGGCTCAGCATAAGGTGTGACCACAGCCCCACCCACAGGAACGCCGGACGCACCCGCCACCCTCACCGGCCCACTCACCGGCCCACTCACCGGCATCGTCGAGTGGCGACAGGGCGAAACCCGGCGCCACATCTGGCGGGACGGCCACCTCGTCCCGTACCGCACCGAACCGCTCCCCACCCCGGTCAACTACGGCTGCCTGCCCGGCACCCTCAACCCCGCCGACCACGCCGAAATCGACGCCGTATGGCTCGGCCCGCCCCTCCCCACCGGCCAGCACGTCACCGCGCCCCCCACCGGCCTGCTCCACCTGCAGGACGGCGACCACAAGGTCGTCTTCGGCCCCCTGCACGCCGCGCAGACCCTCCTCGACTGGTTCCCGCCCGAACGCGGCGCCCGCCTCCTGCCCGCCAGCGACGCCTGGGCGTGGCTGCACGCCCTCGGCGTGACCCCGGACCCACCAGCCCCTTCCTAAAGATCTCCTAAAGCCTGCCGGACAGCGCAGTGTGCGCCGACCCTGCCGGGGGGAGGCCGGTGTTGTTAGATTGGCCGCATGGAATACAGGAATCTCGGCAGGAGCGGTCTGAAGGTCAGCGAAGTGTCCCTGGGCGGCTGGGTGACGTTCGGGCAGAGCGTGAACGATCAGCAGATGGTGCGCGACATCGTCCTGAAGGCTTACGAGCAGGGCGTGAACTTCTTCGACCAGGCGGACATCTACGCCAAGGGCAAGAGCGAGCAGATGATGGGCGAGGTGCTGGGCGAACTGCCGCGCCACACGCTCGTGATCTCCAGCAAGGTGTACTGGCCGATGAGCGACGACGTGAACGACCGTGGACTGAGCCGCAAGCACGTCCTGGAGAGCATCGACAAGACCCTGAAGCGCCTGGGTACCGATTACCTCGACATCTATTTCGCGCACCGGTACGACGAGACCGTGCCGATGGAGGAGATCGTGATGGCGTTCGATCAGGTGGTGCGTTCCGGGCGTGCCATGTACTGGGGGACGAGCATGTGGCCCGCGGCGCGCATCGCGCAGGCGGTGGAGTTCGCGCGCGCGCACGGCCTGCACGCGCCCGTGACGGAGCAGCCGGAGTACAGCATGCTGCGCCGTGACCGGGTGGAGAAGGAGATCCTGCCGTACACCGAGCCCGCAGGGGTGGGTCTGGTGGTGTGGAGTCCGCTCGCGATGGGGCTCCTGACCGGCAAGTACGATGCGGGCACGAGCGAGGGTTCGCGCCTGAGCGAGAACGAGAGCTGGGGCAAGAACTTCCTGACGGAGGACAACATCCGCCGCGTGCGTGACCTGAAGCCCGTCGCGGATGAGCTGGGCATCACGCGCGCGCAGCTGGCCCTCGCGTGGATCCTGCGTCAGCCGGGCGTGAGCAGCGTCATCACCGGGGCGACCAAGGTGGGGCAGATCGAGGACACCGTGAAGGCGGCGGGCGTGAAGCTGAGCGCCGATCAGATCAGCCGTATCGACGAGATCCTGAAGTAAGACCCGTTCCGGTGGACGCCTCTCCGGAGGGGAATCCACCACGCAAGGCGGAGAGGGAAGAACCGGGTTCCGGGGCGTCCGGCACGGACCGGACGGCGTCCGGGGAACGCGGCGGCCGGGAGCGGCCACGGGGCGGGGCGGCGGTCAGCGGGGAGGGTGCGCTGGTGGCCGCCTCGCCCTGCACGAATGGCCCGGCAGGCATGAGGAGGCGCATGACACACAGCACGCAGGGGCCCGCCATTCTGACGGCGGGGTTACGGAAGGTGTACCGGGGGCACGCGGTGGTGCAGGGCCTGGACCTGCAGGTCGGGCCGGGCGAGGTGTTCGGGTTCCTGGGACCGAACGGGGCGGGGAAATCCACGACCGTCAAGATGCTGCTGGGGCTGGTGCTGCCCACGTCAGGACGCGTGGAGGTGCTGGGCGGGTCGCCGCAGGACCCGGAGGTGCGCCGCCGCCTGGGGTTCCTGCCGGAACAGTTCCGTTTTCAGACGTGGATGACCGCACAGGAATTTCTGCACTTTCACGGTCGGCTGGCGGGCCTGAAGGCCGACGAGTTGCGCGCCCGCATTCCGAAGGTGCTGGAGCAGGTGGGCCTGGGCGGCCGGGGCGGGGAGACGCTGAACGGGTACTCGAAGGGGATGCTGCAGCGCGCCGGGCTGGCACAGGCGATCCTGGCGCACCCGAACCTGGTGTTCCTGGACGAGCCGACCTCGGCCCTCGACCCGATCGGGCGGGTGGAGGTCCGGGAGATCATCTCGGGCCTGCGTTCGGAGGGCGTCGCGGTGTTCCTGAACTCGCACCTGCTGAGCGAGGTGGAGCAGGTGTGCGACCACGTCGCGTTCGTGAAGGCGGGCGAGGTGCTGCGGCAGGGGAGCCTGACCGGCCTGCTGGGCGGCGCGGTGCCGGTCGAGGTGCGCGTGGACCGCGTCACGCCGGACCTCCTCACGCGCCTGGGCGCGCTGGGGACGGTGGAGGCCCTGCCGGACGCGCACGGGCAGGCGGGCGTGCAGGTGACGCTCACGCGGGACGCGGACGTGCCGCTCATCGCGCAGGCGGTCTCCGCGCTCGGCCTGAACCTGTACGCGCTCACGCCGCACCGCCCGGACCTGGAGGGCCTGTTCCTGGAACTGATCGACACGCACGGCGAGGCCGCGCCCGGAGTGAACGCATGAGGAACGTCCTGCTGATCGCCGAACTCAGTCTGCGCGAGGCGCTCCGCAAGCGCCTGGTCCTGATCCTGCTCGTCCTCACGGCCCTGTTCGTGGGCTTCTACCTGTACGGCATTCTGCGCCTGCAGCACGCGCTGGACGACCGGGCCATCAGTGCCGGGCTCGACGTGCGGCCCGAGGGGGGACGCCGTGGCCTGACGGGCGCGTCCGTCGCGTTCTCCGCGATCTTCGGGATGTACCTCGTGTACTTCCTGGGCTCGCTGATGAGCGTGCTGAGCACCGTGGGCGCCGTGAGCGGCGACATCGAGTCGGGCGTCATGCAGAGCGTCGTGTCGCGGCCCGTCAGCCGGGGGCAGCTCGTGGTGGGCCGCTGGCTGGGCTTCAGCATCGTGAACGTGGCGTACGTGGCGCTCCTGTCGGCCGCGCTGCTGGTCGGCGTGCGCGTCATCACGGGCTTCACGTCGCCGCAGCCGTTCGCGGCGGTGGCGCTGGTGCTGGTGGCGGTGCTGCTGCTCACGTCGCTGACGGTGCTGGGCAGCACGGTGTTCAGCACGCTCTCGAACGGCATCGGGGTGTTCGTGCTGTACGGCCTGGGCTTCACGGGCGGCATCCTGAGCACCATCGGGCAGTTCGCGGCCACGCCGGTCCTCGTGACGCTCGGCAACCTCGCGAACACCCTCATGCCGTCCAACGCGCTGTGGCTCGGCGCGAGCTACCACCTGCAGCCGGACTACGTGCTGCGCCTGAACGAACTGGCGCGCGGCGCGAACCCGTTCATCAGCACCACGCCCATCTCGGCGGGCACGGTCGTGTGGGCGCTCGCGTACGCGCTGCTGGCCCTGGTGCTGGCCGTGCTGGCCTTCCGCAGGCGCGACCTGTAACGGCAACGGCGCAGGCGGGAACGGCAGGGCGGGCGTGACGAAGGTGTCACGCCCGCCCCTGTGTGCAGGTCCGGCGGATCAGTTCTGCGGTTCGCCCTCCACGTCTCCCGTGTCGTCGTGCGCGCGGCGGCGCTTCAGGACCAGCAGCAGCACGATCAGTGCGGCGGCCACGAGCAGGTACGGCAGCACCTGCGCCTGCATGTGCTCGAAGCTCTGCAGGATCTCCGGCCCGAAGCGCCACAGCAGCGTCTGCCACACGCCCACGTGCAGGACCGCGCCCAGCAGGCTGAACAGCAGGTACGCGCGCCACGGGTACGCGGACGCGCCCGCGTACAGCGTGACCGGCGTGCGCAGCGAACCCACCGTGCGGCTCACGATCACGGCGAGTCCCCCCCAGCGGCGCATGATGCCGGCCGTGCGGCGACTGCGGGCGACGCGCTGCCACCTCGCCGGGAGGCGCCGCAGGGCGGACGCGGCGAGCCGGTACCCGGCGAGACTGCCGAACCAGTTCCCGGCCACGCCCCACAGGATGGCCTCCAGCAGCGTCGTCTGGTGCGCGTGGATGCTCTCCGCGAGGGCCAGCATGGGCAGCACGCCGGGAATGCCGGGAATGCCCATGCCCTCCAGGAACATCATCAGGAACGTGGTCAGGTGCAGCCAGATCGGGCTGAGGCTGTCCAGCCAGGCAGTCATATCGCCCCATTGTGATGGACGAACGGCAGAGAGGCAAAGGCAGATGCGTCCCGCACCCCCGGAGCGGGCCGCCTGTCTCCTGTACCGCTCCTTAACCTGCCGGGTGCACCCTGAACCCATGAAGACGGGCGCGGGACGGGCAGGACACACGGCGTGGGGGCGGGCAGGGGGGGGCAGGGCGTGCCCGGTGGGGGGAAGGGGTGGTGTGCGCTGCGGTGGCGCGGCACAATGAACGCCATGCGCCTGCTCATCGTGGAGGACGACCCGCACATCGCCGACCTGCTGCTGGAGGGACTCGGTGAGGACGGGTACGCCTGCGACGTCGCGACGAGCGCCGCGCAGGGCACGTCCCTCGCGCGGCTCTTCCCGTACGCGCTGATCCTGCTGGACGTGATGCTGCCCGAAGGGCACGACGCGGGCTTCGTGATGGGCCGCGAACTGCGCGCCGAGGGCGTGCAGACGCCGATCCTGTACCTCACGGCGCGCAGCAACGTCGAGGAGCGCGTGACGGGCCTCGACGCGGGCGGCGACGATTACCTCGGGAAGCCCTTCGCGCTGCGGGAACTGCGGGCGCGCGTGCGTGCCCTGCTGCGCCGCAGCAGCGGCCTGTCCCGCAACGTGCTGCAACTCCCGCTCGGCTGGCAGATCGACCTCGCGGGCCGCACCGTGTCGCGGCCCCCCACCTGGGACGACGTGACCGCCGCGCCCACCCCGGAGAGCGTGCCGGTGCAGGCCGCACAGGCGGAACTGACGCGCCGCGAGTTCGCGCTGCTGGAACTGCTGGCCCTGCACCCGGGGCGGGCGTTCTCGCGGCAGGACATCATCGAGCGCCTGTGGTCCGGCGAGAGCGGCGTGGAACCGAAAGTCATCGACGTGTACGTGAGCACCGTGCGCCGCAAGACGGCCGAGGAACTCATCGACACGGTGCGCGGCCTCGGGTACCGGCTCGGCAAGATGGCGCATGAGTGGTAGGACGCCCGCCCCGTCCCGTGCCGCGCCGCTGGTCGCCCCGCCCGTCCGTGCCTGGAACCGGCTCAGCCTGCGCCTGAAACTCACGCTCGGGTACGCCCTGATCTTCTCGGTCAGCGTGCTGCTCGGCGCGCTGTGCGTGTACGTCCTGGCGCGCGGCTCGCTCACCAGCACCCTCGACACCACCCTGGAGGAGACGGCGGCCCTGGCGCGCGGCAACCTGCTGGGCAGCGGCATGGGGCTGCGCTTCACGGACGCGCTGCAGCCGCCGCCCGAACTGAGTATCGAACTCATCAGCCCGGACGGCCGCATCCTCGACGTGGCCGGGCAACCCGTCAGCACCGCCACCGCCCTCATGACGACGCCCGCGCGGCTCGGCACGTACACGTACCGGGACCGGCGCGTCCTGACGGTCGCCCTGCCGGACCAGCCGTTCCTGCTGCAGGTGTCCCGCGCGAGCGACACCCTCACGGCCCTCCTCGAGACGCTGGCGCGCGTCCTGCTGGCCGGGTCCGGCCTCATGATCGGCCTGGCGTGCCTCGCCGGGTACTACCTCGCGGACCGCGCCCTGAAACCCGTGGACGCCGTCGCCCGCACCGCCGACACCATCACCCGCAGCGGCAGTTACCGGGGCCGCGTGCCGCCCGCGCCCGGCTCGGACGAGATGGCGCGCCTGACCGGCACCGTGAACGGCATGCTCGACCACCTGGAGGCCACCATCGAGCGCGAGAAGTCCTTCGCGCGCACCGCAGCGCACGAACTCCGCACGCCGCTCACCGCGCTGCAGGGCCGACTGGAGCTCGCGCTGGAACGCCCGCGCGAGGCGGCCGACTACCGCCGCAGCCTGGAGATCATGCAGGGCCGCGTGGACGAACTGCTGTCCCTCGCGCAGGGCCTCCTGGCACTCGCAGAGACGGACCGGCCCGCCGCGCTGGAACTCATGAACCTCAGCACGCAGGCGGCCGAGGTGACGGGCGAACTGCACGACCTGTCGCAACGCCTCGGCAAGACCCTCGACTGGCGGCAGGCGACGCCGGAACCGCTCGCGCCGTGGGTGTGGGCCGAACCGCTCGGCGTGCGTCAGGTGCTGCGCAACCTGCTGGAGAACGCCCTGAAGTACGGCGGGAACCGCGTGGAGGTGCAGGTCACGCCGCACGCCTTCACCGTCTGGGACAGCGGGCACGGCCCGCAGCCGCAGGAATGGGCGCGGCTCGCGCGGCCCTTCGAGCGCGGCGCGGGCCTGCAGGGCGTCAGCGGCAGCGGCCTGGGCCTGCCGCTCGTGATGGCACTCGCCCAGCGCTGGGACGCGCGCGTCGAACCGCTCTGGGAGGAGGGCGGTTTCGGCGTGCGCCTCAGCTGGGACGCGCGCGACCCCGGCAACCTGAACTGAGCCGGTGTTGAGCTGAACACCAGGAGTTCAGCTCGGTCCGGGATCAGGTGTGCGCTTCGCGGACGCGGACGCTCTGCGCGGCGAGGTCCACGCCCGCGAGCTGCACGCGCAGTTCGGTGCCGAGCGGGGCGGGCGTGGTGAGCGTCACGTCGAGCGCCAGTTCCGGCAGCAGCAGCGTCGCCTGCGCCTGCCGCCGTTCCACGACGACCGCGCGGTACACGCGTTCCGGGTCGCGGGTCATGGCGACGAGGGTCCAGTGGCGGCGCGCCTCGCGTTCGGCGCTGCGTACGGTGGCGGACGCCATCTGCGATTCCGCGACGCGCGCGGCGATGTCCTTGCCGTTCAGGGCGTCTCGTTCCAGCACGGCGGCGCGCAGCTGCTGGTGCACCACGAGGTCCAGGTAGCGGCGCATGGGGCTGGTCGCCTGCGCGTACGCGTCGAGGCCCATGCCGCTGTGCGGCCCGAGCGCGGGCTGGAAGCGGGTGCGGGACAGCGTCTTGCGGCGCGCCCACTGGGCGGGCATGCTGTCGCCGGGCGGGGAGGAGCGGTGCGGTGGGTCCTGCGTGGCGAAGGGCAGCGCCAGTTCGAGGTCGTCCGCGAAGATCGCGGCGGCCCACCCGGCGAGCGTCATGCACTCCTGCACGATGAAGCGCGATTCGGACTTCTCGAGCGGCGCGATGCGGATGTCGCCCTGCTCGCTCACCTTGACCTGCACTTCCGGCAGGTCGATGCTCATCGCGCCTTCCGCTTCGCGCAGGGTGCGGCTGGCGCCCGCGAGGGTGTGCAGGCCCTGCAGCAGTTCGTCGCCCGCGTCGAGCTGCGCCTGCGCCTGCGCGTACGTGACGCGCGTGACGTGCAGGCGCGTGAGGTGCACGTCGACACTCTCGGCCTGCCCGTCCGGGTCGAAGTCGATGGCGATGCTGAGGGCGGGACTCTCGGCGTGGAGGCCCAGGCCGACCTGTTCCACGAGCGCGTCGGGCATCATGCCGATGGTGTGGGTGGGCAGGTACAGGGTCGAGCCGCGCCTGCGCGCTTCGAGGTCGAGGTCGCTGCCGGGCGTGACGAGGGCCGCGACGTCCGCGACGTGCACCCACAGGCGGCGCGTGCCGTCCGGCAGGGTCTCCAGGCTCAGGGCGTCGTCGGGGTCCCGGTTGCCCTCGTCGTCGATGGCGAGGGCCGTGAGGTGCGTCAGGTCGAGCCGGTCCTCGTGCGGCAGGGCGGGGACGGGCAGGGTGGGCGTGGCGAGGTCCACGCCGAGCCGTTCGGGGAAGGGGACGCGGGTGTCGTCCCAGAGGTTCAGGCGCAGCAGGAGGGCGTGCGCGGCCTGGGGCGTCTCGGGCTGACCGAGGTCGCGCATGGTGCGGGATTTGTCCTGTCGTCCCCGGGCCAGCAGTTCCACTTCGGTGCGCTGGGCGGGCGTGAGTTCGGGCTGTGACGTCATGCCGTTCAGGATAGAGCGTGCGGCCCACCGGGTCAGCGCGAGAGGATTGGAAAGTGTAACTTTCTATTCCCTGGAAATCAGGTGCGTATGGACGCCTGCAGCTGGCGGTTTAGGCCCTGGATACCGCCCGATTCTGCCCCTGTCATTCCTGAATAGAAACTCAAACTTGACATTCTATGATTTTTGGGTTTAGATAGGACCCAGGAGGCAGGACCATGACCACACCCGAACGCCCGGAGAAGGAACCCTTCGAGCTGCACGTGCAGCGCCTCGTCACCGAAGGCAAACTCACGCCCGAGGAAGCCGCCGAACTGCTCGCCCCGGCCCACCCCGAACCGCGATCCGTCAGCGCCGCGCAGCCCGGCACGCAGGGCGTCCAGCTCGCCAAGGCAGCGCCCGCCCCTTCCGGCGACACCCCGCCGGACCTGCGTCTCGACGTGGCCGGGTACGCCCTGCAGGTCCTGCACGACGCGTCCCTGACCGAACCGCGCCTCACCGCCACCCACGACGGCATCCTCAGCCTGCGCGCCACGCCGGACGGCTGGACCGTCGATCAGCGCAGCGGCACCCGCCTCCTCGGCCTGAAGGCCGTCCTCAGCCTGCCCTTCGCGCCCCGTCACGCCCGCGCCGAGGTGAGCGGCGGCAGCCTCAGCCTCCCCACCCTCAGCGGCACGGCCCGCCTGGAAGTCAGCGGCGGCAACGCCACGCTCGGCGGCGCGACCGAACTGCGCGCCGAGGTGAGCGGCGGCAACCTGACGTCCGGCGCCGTCACGGGCAGCGCCACCCTCGAAGTGAACGGCGGAAACCTCAGCGTGACCGGCACCACCGCCCTGCACGGCGAAGTCAACGGCGGGAACCTCCGCTGGGGCGGCCTTCTCACGGACGGCCATCACCGCCTCGAAGTGAACGGCGGGCAGGCCACCCTGACCCTCGACCCGGGCAGCGACCTGACCTTCGACGCCGACGTGACGCTGGGGAACGTCACCAGCAGCTTCCCCGTCCAGAAGACCGGCGGCATGATGCACGCCCACTACCACGGCACGCTCGGCAACGGCCGCGCCGTCCTGAGCTGCCAGGTCAACGCGGGCCAGGTCCGGCTGGTGACGACATGAGAGAGCAGATCAAACGCATCCTGGGCCTCGTCGTGGCGGGCAGGCTCACGCCCGCCGACGCGTCCGCCCTGCTCGCCGCCCTGCACCCCGGCCTCGCCCTGAGCGACGGAGCTGCCGAGCACCTGTTCGGCCTGCTCAGCAGCGAGGACTTCGGACCGGACCGCGTCACGAACATGCTGATGGTCCGCGTCGCCGAGCACGGCGCGCCGCCCCCGCCCCCGCCGCCCCGCCCGGGCGCCACCTTCCGCATCGGCGGGGAAAGCTACCCGCTCGACGATCTCGGCGAGACGATCGGCGCCCGCGTCGAGGAAGCCCTTGGCGGCCTGCTGGGCCGCAAGGCCCGCGCCCCGCAGCCCGGCACCATCCTGCGCATCGAGACCGAGGACGAGAACGGCGGCAGCTTCAACGCGAACCTCCCCCTCAGCCTCGCCATGCACGCCGAGCGCCTCATCCCGCCGCACGCCCTGGGGGCCCTGGAACGCAGCGGCCTGAGCATCGACGCCCTGAAACTGCTGCTGCAGGCGAACCCGCCCACCGGACCACTCCTCGAAGCCGAGGACGAACACGGCAACCGCGTCCAGCTCAGCATCCGCTGACCGCACCCCACCCGCACGCACCCTGCACGGCAGGGAAGAGGAGGACCCACATGAACGCGAACACCGCACCGTACTGGCAGGACGTCATGGACCGCATCGAGACCGCGCGCACCGACAGCGCCACCCGCCACCTGCTGCACGCCGCGCCGCGCCGCACCGTGTGGGCCTCCCTCCTCCCCCCGCTGCGCCGCCTGGAAGGCTGGCTGGAACGCCACGCCGGCACCCCCGCCCCCGCCGCCCCCTCGGCCCCCGCCCGCGCATGACCCCCGCCCCCTCGGCCCCCACCCTCCCTTCGTCGGCCCCTGCCCCGCCTGCGCCCACCGGGACGCGGCCCGCAGGCCCTCCTCCTGCCCCCGGCAGCGCTGAGCGTCCCGGAGCCCGGACCGTCATCCGGCTCCCCTGAGCGCCCAGGCCACTACCATGAACCCCATGGCCCCCAACCCGCCCCTCCCGCTCCCCCTGCCTTTCCCCGGCGTGCAGGAAGCGCCGCTCGTCACCGAACTGCTCTTCCCGGACGCGGGCATCACCGTCAAGGGCGAGTTCACGCTCAACGAGTTCGCCACGCTCACGCCCGACAACCTCGACTTCCTGCGCCTGTACATCAAGGTGCGCGGCAACCTCAAGGAAGTCGAACGGATCCTGGGCCTGAGTTACCCCACCGTCCGCGCCCGCTTCGACACGCTGCTTCGCTCCATCGGTTACGAACCCGAAGCGGCCGACCCCAGAGACGAGACGCTGCGCCTGCTGGAACGCGGCGAGATCACGCCCGAGGAAGCCACCCGCCGCCTGCGCGGCAAGTAAGCGGACGACACGGCGTCCGGTCAACCGGCCCACCATACCGGGCGTGCAGCGGATGCCGTCAGGAGAACAAGATTCTTCTGGCGGCATCTGCCGTGGTATTCTTTCTGTTCTGAACGTTCAGGCGCAGGCCAACCCACCCCCACCCGAGGAGCACCCCGTGAAGAACCGACCCGCCGCCCTGGCCTTCATCCTGGTGACCCTCCTGATCGACGTGATGGGCCTGGGCCTCATCATTCCCGTCTTCCCCAACCTGCTCAAACAGCTGTCCGGGTCCGAGGTGGCCGGAGCGCAGATGCTCGGCATCTTCACCGCCATCTACGCCGTCATGCAGTTCATCTTCGCGCCCATCCTCGGGGCGCTCAGCGACCGGTACGGCCGCCGCCCCGTCCTGCTGCTCAGCCTGCTCGGCGTGGGCCTCGACTACCTGTTCATGTACTTCGCGCCCAACCTCGGCTGGCTGCTGCTGGGGCGCATCATCGCGGGCATCACCGGCGCCAGCATCACGGTCGCCAACGCCTACGTGGCCGACGTGACTGCCCCCGAAGACCGCGCCCGCAACTTCGGGCTGCTCGGCGCGACCTTCGGCGTGGGCTTCATCCTCGGGCCTGCGCTGGGTGGCCTGCTCGGCAACATCGACCTGCGCCTCCCGTTCGCCTTCGCCGCCGGACTGTCGCTGCTCAACGCCGCGTACGGGTACTTCGTGCTGCCCGAATCCGTCACCGACGAGCTGCGCGGGCGCAAACTGGGCCGTGAGGTCTTCAACCCGCTCGCCCCGCTGCGCGACCTGGGACGCTACCCGCTGGTCCGCAACCTCGCCGGGAGCTTCGTGCTGATCGGGCTGGCGCAGCAGGTCATCTTCAGCACCTGGGTCCTCTTCACCGAACGCACCCTCGGCTGGTCCCCCGCCCAGAACGGCATTGCGCTGGCCGTGGTGGGCGTGCTGTCCGCCATCACGCAGGCGGGACTGGTCGGACCGGCCATGCGCGTGCTCGGCGAACGCGGCGCGATCTTCACCGGTCTGCTGCTCGGCACCGTGCAGTACGTCCTGCTCGGCGCGGCCCGCAGCGGCCCCGTGCTGTACGGCTCCATTGTCTTCGGCAGCCTGGCGGGCATTTCCGGCCCGGCCATCCAGGGCCTCATCAGCCGCACCGTCGACGACCGCGAACAGGGCCGCATCCAGGGCGCCCTCACCAGCCTGAACAGCCTGGTCGGCATCTTCGGACCACTGGCCGCCACCTGGGTCTTCGCGTACTTCAACGGCGGCTCCAGCCTGGACGTGCCGGGCGCGGCCTTCTACATGGCCGCCCTGTTCTCCCTGGCCGGAGCCGTGCTGGCGGGCGTGGTGCTGCGCCGCATGCCGAAATCCATGCGGACGGGCGTGAACGAGGCCGAACAGTCCCCCTGACCGGGCACGCCGGAGCCCCTTGACCCAGGTCATGGCCCGGAACGCGTGACGGCCTCAGGCTGAAGGCATGAGCCACGTCATCACGTCACGCTGCGCCGGAGTCAGGGACCGCGCCTGCTTGGAAGTCTGCCCCTGCGAATGCATCTACGATGCGGGCGAGCAGTTCGTCATCCACCCCGACGACTGCATCGACTGCGGCGCCTGCGTGGCCGCCTGCCCGGTGGACGCGATCTACGCGGACGTGGACCTGCCCGAAGCGGATCTGCCCGCCCTGGCGTTCAACCGCGCGTTCTTCGGACTGTAGGGGGCGTGCCAGAATAATCCATGCCCGAACGTGCCGCGCAGCTGCTCCGCCTGAGCGCCGCATTCCAGGTCGCGCGCGAGTCGGACGTGCGGGAACTGGCCGCCCTGGCCCGCCCCCGCACCCTGCCCAGAGGCGCGCTGGTGTTCCGCCAGGGCGAACCCGCCTCCAGCCTGTACGTGGTCGAGACGGGACTGCTCCGGGTGTCGCGCCTGAACGCCAGCGGCCGGGAACTGACCCTCATGCTGGGCGGCCCGAGACAACTGGTGGCGGGCGTGAGCGCCTTCGTGCAGGATGCGACGTACAGTGCCAGCTGCACCGCCCTGGAAGACAGTCAGGTGCTGGTGCTGGACGCGGCGGCCGTCCGGCAGCTCACCTGCCGTTCTCCCGCCCTGGCTGAGGCGGTGCTGACGTACTTCGCGCGCAGGCATGCCGACCTGCTCACCCGCATGGAAGACCTGCTGTTCAGCGACCTGAACGCGAGGCTGGCCGCACACCTGCTCGACCAGACGCCCTGCAGCGACGGGTACGCGCTGCCCACCAACTCCGAACTGGCGGCCCTGCTGGGCACCGTGCCGGAACTCGTGAGCCGCAAACTGGGCGAATTCTACCGGCAGCGACACATCACGCTCCACCGGCGCTCCGTCCGGATTCTGGACGAAGCGGCCCTGCAGCGACTGGCAGGCCGGTAGGATGCCGGGCCGACACGCACCGCACCTGCCCCAGCAGTGCGGCCCGGCCATCCCTATGATGCGGGCATGAACGTCGCCCTGCCCGCTTCGCCGCTCTCGGCCCTGCCCGTCCTGGCCCGCCTGTACGGGTGCCGCGAGGAGGATCTCGCCGGGACGGCCGCTCAGCTGACGGCCGCCTTGACGGTCCGGGACGCGGCGGGGCTGGAGGTGGGCGCGCTCGGGCTGCGTCCCTCGCCCGCGCACGGGTCGGAAGTGCTGGGCGGCGCCCTCCCCGGTGATGGGCAGCGGGACGCGGCCCTGGCCCTTCTGCGGGCCGCGCTGACCGTCCAGCCGCAGCTGTACGCCTACGCCGAGCCTCACCTGCTGCCCGTCACCGCGCTGGAAGCGGCGGGCCTGCGTTCCGTCGGCGCCTACACCCGCATGACCGGCCTGCTGCCCACCGTTCCTCCCGTTGTCCCTGCCGGGTTCCGGGCTGTACCGCTCCAGCAGGTCGCCAGCCTGCACGACCGTATGGCGGCCCAGCGCAGTTACGCGGACCGGATCGGGCACACCCTCGTCCCGCCGGAATTCGTGCAGCCCGGCGCGGGCGGCTGCGACGAAACGCTCAGCCGACTCGCTTACGACGAGGCCGGGATCGCCGTCGGCATCTGCCGCGTCTGGCGGGACGGGGGAGAGGTGTCGTGTACCACGCCCGGCATTCACCCGGCGGCACGCGGCAGCGGGCTCCGGCAGGCGCTGCTGCTGTCCGTCTGTCAGGCGGCCCTGGCCGCCGGAGCGGTCACCCTGCGGCTGGACGCCTGGGGAGACACGCCGCAGGAACGCGCGGCAGACGAGGCCCTCGGCCTGACCACCGAGGAATGCACACCCATCTACGCGGCCACCGGGAAGTAAACCACGCCCGGATCAACAGAACGCGCCCACCCTGTTCGGGGTGGGCGCGGTTCGGCGTGCGCGGTTTACCAGATGTAGAAGATCGCGATGATCAGGAGCCACACCACGTCCACGAGGTGCCAGTACAGGCTGGCGGGCGTGAGGGAGCCGTGGTTGGTCTTGTCGAGCTTGCCGGTCATGGCCTGGAAGTAGGGGAGGGCGACGCCCGTCCCGCCGATCAGGATGTGCAGGCCGTGCAGGCCGACGATGATGAAGAAGCACGACTGCCACAGGTTCTGCGTCCAGTTGCTCTCCTTGCCGAAGAGCGAGAACTCGTAGATCTGGAACAGCATGAACAGGGCGCCCATCACGAGCACGATGAACAGGCCCAGGCGGGCGCGCGTCATGCGGTGGTGGTGCTGGTCCTGCTCGGCGCGGTGGATCACGAAGCTGCTGCTGACGAGGATCAGGGTGTTGAGCGCCGCGAGCCAGATGTTGGGGCGCATGGCGGGCGGCTCGGCGTGACCGGTGACGCGCAGGTACACGTACCCGGCGATCAGCACGCCGAACAGGCTGATTTCCGAGAGGATGAACCACGCCATGCCCATGAAGCCGTTGTCGTACTTGGTGAGCGTGTGGTGCTCGACGGGCACGTCGTACTCACGGGTGCCGGCCCACTTGAACATGCCGAACAGGAACAGCGGGATGCTGATGTACAGCAGGATGGTGGCGCTCAGCTGCGGGGCGGGCGTGTTCTGCGGGTGGTACCCGGTGAACCAGCCGAAGGAGATGCCCCAGCCCATCAGGAGCAGCGCGACGGCCGTGATGAAGGGACCCCAGCTGCTGACCGGCAGGTGAATGCTGGCCGGGTCGACAGGCTTGAGTTTGGTGCCGCTCTGCTCCCAGTCGTACAGGGGGCGTTCGGTGGGGAAGGTCTTGGGGAAGTCGTGCGCGAAGTTGTAGTCGGCGGGGGGGCTGGCGGCCGTCCATTCGAGCGTGAAGCCGCCCCAGGGGTTGGCGCTGGCCGTGATGGGACGCTGGAAGCTCTGGAACATGTTCCAGACCCAGATGATGCCGCCGACGAGCAGCAGCAGCGCGCCGAAGGTGGACACGAGGTTCAGTTCGTTCCAGGCGAAGTTGCCGTCAGGGTACGTGTAGTAGCGGCGCGGCATGCCGAGCAGACCGAGGATGTACTGCGGCAGGAAGGTCATCCAGCTGCCGACCATGAAGAACCAGAAGTGCGCGAGGCCCAGTTTCTCGTTCAGGAAGCGGCCCGTCATCTTGGGCCACCAGTAGTAGATGCCGCCCATCGCGAGGAAGGCCGTGCCGAACATCATGACGTTGTGGAAGTGCGCCACGACGTAGTAACTCATGGTGACCTGGTAGTCGAAGGGAATCATGCCGAGGCTCATGCCGGTGATCCCGCCGATCAGGAAGTTGAAGATGAAGCCGATCAGCCAGTACGTGGGCGTCTTCATGATGATGCGGCCGCCCCAGAGCGTGCCGATCAGGTTGAAGATCTTCACGCCGGTCGGCACGGCCACGATCATGGTGGCGACCATGAACGCGATCTGCCAGGACTCGGGAATGCCGAGCGCGAACATGTGGTGCAGCCACACCAGCAGGCTGACCAGCACGATGCCGAGCAGCGAGTAGACCATGACGCGGTACCCGAAGAGCGGCTTGCGGGCCATGGTGCTGGCGATCTCCGCGCCGATGCCCAGGTAGGGGAGCAGCATGACGTACACGGCGGGGTGCGAGTAGAACCAGAAGAACTGCTGCATCAGGACGGGCACGCCGCCGATGCCTGGGTTGAACATGCTGAGGCCCATCTTCAGTTCGAGGAACGTCACGAGGGCCGCGGCGGTCAGGCCGCCCAGGGACACCAGCTGCAGCATGCTGGTCGCGAAGATGCTCCACGCGAAGATCGGCATCTTCCAGAGGCTCATGCCGGGCGCGCGCATGTTGATGATGGTCGCCGCGAAGTTCGCGCTGCCGAGCAGCGAAGAGATGCCGTTGATGATGAGGGCCACCATCAGGACGGCCACGCCGGTCTGGTTGGCGTCCACGGACAGCGGGTAGTAGAAGGTCCAGCCGACGCCGGGCGCGCCGCCGTTGAGCATGGCGACGATCACGAGCACCAGGCTGAAGATGAAGCCCCATACCGCGAAGGTGTTCACGCGCGGCAGGGCCACGTCGCGCACGCCGAGCTGCAGCGGCAGGAAGTAGTTCCCGAAGCCGAACAGGCCGATGGGAATCAGGAAGAAGAAGATCATGACGGCGGCGTGCAGCGTCAGCACCTGGTTGTAGGTGTTGCCGACCAGGAAGGTGTTGTTCGGTACGGCCAGCTGGATGCGCAGCGCCACGGCGAGCATGCCCGCGATGGCGAAGGCGACGATGCTCGTGACGATGTACAGGATGCCGATCTTCTTGTGATCGGTGGTGGTCATGTAGTCGAGCAGGACCGACAGCGCCTTGGGACGCTGGGACTGGGCCTGGGTTGGAATCTGTACAGCCATTGTTGCTCCTTAGTGTTCCAGGCGGGGGTTAGCGGACGGGAACCTTGCCCCAGTAACTGGCCTCGGCGGGCAGCTTCAGGGTGTCCAGGTAGGCCTGCAGGTCCGTGAGGTCCTGATCGCTGAGCTTCTCGTAGGCGGGCATCAGGCTGCCGGGCTTGACGGCGGCACTGTTCTTGATCCAGGGCTTCAGCATGGCTTTGGCCTGCTCGCCTTCCCAGCGGCCCGCGCCGAGGGTGTTGCGGCTGCCGAAGTAGCTGAGGTCCGGGCCGACGGCGCCCGCGGCGGGCGTGCCCTGAATGCGGTGGCAGCTGGCGCACGCGGCCGCACCGGCGCTCGCCTTGCCCTGCATGAAGATGTTGTACCCGGCCTGCTCGCTGGGCGTGGCGGGCGCGGGGGCCTTGTAGGCCTGCGCGGCGCTGATGAAGGCGTTGTACTGCGCTTCGGGCAGCGCGACGACCTTGAAGCGCATGTTGGCGTGGCTGGCGCCGCACAGCAGGGTGCAGTTGCCCTGGTACACGCCGGGCTGGTCGGTGTCGATCTGGAAGGTCTTCTTGCTGCCGGGGATCGCGTCGCGCTGACCGCCGAGGTTCGGCGCCCAGAACGCGTGGATGACGTCCTTGGCCGTCACGGTGATGGCGATCTGACGCCCCGCGGGAATGACGAGCTCGTTGCCGTTCGTGACGGTGCCGGTGCCGCCCTGGATGGGCGAGCCGGGGTACTCGAAGGCCCACCAGAACTGCGCGCCGGTCACGTTGACGTGCAGCGCGTCCTTGGGGGTGGGGTTCACGATCGCCATGGTGCGCGCCGCGAGGATCGTGATGATGGTCACGATGATGACGGGCACGACGATCAGGATCGTTTCCAGGCGGTTGTTGCCGTGGAACTGGTCCGGTTCGGCCGTGTGCTTGTCCTCACGGAACTTGTTGACCGTGTAGAACAGCGCGTAGCTCACCCCGATGAAGATCAGGATGGCCATGACGATCACGGCGACGCTCATCCACCAGATGTTGCGGTTGTAGGACGAGTGCATGTCGCCGATGCTGAGGGTCTGATCGGCGAACGCGACGCTGCCCAGGGCGAGTGAGGCCAGGGGCGTCACGGCACGCAGGGCCAGACGGCTGAAGGTAGGGCGGGGTAGGGTGTTCAACTTCACTCCTTTCTTACTTTTCAGTCACAGTTTAAGCGCATCTGGGCGCAGACGGATGGGAATGAAGTCCCGCTGAAGGTGCCCGGACGTGCCGGGCGGTCTCTGTTCGGGGGACAGCTTACAAAGAAATGCCGTCCCGTGTCACACCTGCCGCGCCGCTCACACGAGCAGCACGCGGTCCACGGCGCCCGCCAGGAACAGCACCGCGAGGTACAGCATGCTGTACAGGTACAGCGGCACCGCCATCTTGCGGGTCGCGACCTGCCCCGCCATGACGGGCCGGTACAGCCGCCACGCGAGGCGCAGCAGCCACGCGCCGGACAGCAGCGCCACCGCGAGATAAATCCAGCTGACCTCGTGGAAGGTCCAGGGCAGGACGCTCAGCACCACGGTGTAGATGCTGTACAGCCACACCTGCGCCACCGTCAGCCGGTCGCCGTGAATGACGGGCAGCATCGGGATGCCCACCTCGCGGTACTCCTCCTTGATCATGATCGCCAGCGCCCAGAAGTGCGCGGGCGTCCAGAAGAAGATGATCGCGAACAGGAACCACGCGAACAGGTTCAGGTCGCCCGTCACGGCCGCCCAGCCGACCAGCGGAGGGAAGCAGCCGGCCGCGCCGCCCAGCACGATGTTGTGCCACGTGCGGCGCTTGAGCCACAGCGTGTACACGCCCACGTACGTCACGAAGCCCGCGAGGCTCATCCACGCGGCGAGCGGCGTCGCCCACACCCACAGCGCCAGGAAGGACAGCAGCTGCAGGGCCGCGCCGAACATCGAGGCTTCCCGCGTGCCGATCAATCCGCTGGAGGTGGGGCGTTTCGCGGTGCGCGCCATCTTCAGGTCGATGTCGCGGTCGATGACCATGTTGAAGACGCCCGCCGACCCGGCCGACGCGTACCCGGCGAGCGACACCACGATCAGCAGCGTCAGGCCCGGCCAGCCGCGCTGCGCCATGAACATCGCCGTGACGGTCGTGAACAGCAGCAGCGAGATGACCTTCGGCTTGGTGAGCGCGAGGTAATCGCGCCACGACGCGCGCGTGCGGGCCGCGACAGGAGCGGCCGTCACGCGCCCACCCCCGCCGGGACAGCCGCGCCGTGCGGCTCGGGACGGGCCGTCATGGCCGTGTAGCACAGCATCACGACCGCCAGCCACATCAGGCACGCCAGGAACAGGTGCAGCAGCTGCATCCAGCCGGGCGCCTTGAGCGCCACGTTCAGCACGCCCGCCACGATCTGCAGGCCCACCAGCGCGTGCAGCGCGACCTTCCAGCGGCGCGGCTGCAGGGCACGCCCGCTGCCCTCACGGCCCGCGACCTGAGCCGCGAACCAGATCAGGTACGCGGACACGCCGAGCGCCAGGGTGGGGTGCAGCACCCGCAGGTTCTGGATGAGCGTGGCGCTGAGCGAGAAATCCTGCCGGACCGTGTCGAGCGGCGTCATGCCGGTCGGCGTGAACAGCAGGTCCCCGAGCGCCGTCACGGCGCCCGCCATCCCGAGCAGCAGCATGCTGACGATCGCCACCGCCGACAGCCAGCCCACGCGGCCCTGCCCGCGCAGCCGCAGGCGCGGCCCGCCGGACGCCCACACGGCCGTCAGCAGCAGCGCGCCCAGTAGCGCGAAGGTGTTCGCGAGGTGCACGCCCTGCACGAACCCACGCGCCGGGTTGGTGCTGGTCGCCGTGAGGCCCAGCAGCACCTGCACGCCGCCCACCAGCCCCTCGAAGACGATCAGCAGCAGCGACAGGACCGCGCCCGTCCGCACCGGATGCCCCTTCGGGCTGCGCAGCAGCGCCAGGCCCAGCAGCGCGACCGCCAGCAGGCCCGACACGCCGCTCGTGAGCCGGTGCGAGAACTCGATCACGGTGTTCAGCGTCGGAGAGACCGGCACGGCCACCCCGTTGCACAGCGGCCAGTGCGCGCCGCACCCGGCACCCGCCCCGCTGATGCGCACGAACGCGCCCCACAGGATCACGAGGACGTTGTACGCCAGCGCACTCCACGCCAGCCACGTCAACAGTCGGCCCGCCGGAACGCCCGTCCCGGCCGTCCGGTCTTCAGGCCGCAGCTTCTGGCCTTCAAGCACCCCATTCACACCACACCACCTCCGGTTGTCTCTGCCCAGCGTACGACCCGGCAGGCGGGTCTTCTCACGGCACTCATTCACCCCGATTCTAACGGCCTGCAGCGGCGACCCTCCCGTACGATTGTCCCCACGCCCGCCGCACTGTCCTCCGCGCGGTACGGACACCGTGCGCGGGCGGCCGTGACCTTTGACTCTGATGCGCCCGCCCCCCACCCCCTACACTGAACCGAAATGGGTGAACTCTTAGCGACGGCCTCTGTCATCACGATTGTCCTGAGCGGACTCGCGCTCGTCACGGGCGTCGTCCTCATCCGGCGCGGCAACCGCGAGGCGCACATGCGCGCCATGCTGACCGCCACCAGCCTCGCCGTCCTCTTCCTGGTCTTCTACCTCTCCAAGGTCGCCATCGGGTATACCAAGACCTGGGTCGGCCCGGCCGAATGGCGCACGTGGTACCTCGTGCTGCTCGCCACGCACACCCTCATGGCCGCCCTCAACGTCCCGCTCGCCCTCGTCGCCCTGTGGTACGCCTGGAAGGGCCGCATCGCCGCCGGATCGCTCGCCCGCATCCAAGAGGTGCCCGCCGCCGCCGCCCTCTTCGCCCGGCACCGCGCGTGGGTGCGCTGGACGGTCCCCGTCTGGCTGTACGTCGCCGTGACCGGCTGGATCATCTACGTGGCCCTGGAACGCTTCGGCGCCGTGAAAGGCTGAGCGGCCCGTGAACCGCCCACGCGCCCAGACGCCGCCCGCATCCACTACCCTGCACGTATGAAACTCACGGTTCCGCAGATCACGGCGGCCACCTCACCCCTCGTGATGGTCACCGCGTACGACTACCCCGGCGCCGTCCACGCCCAGAACGCCGGCGTGGACCTCATCCTCGTCGGGGACAGCCTCGGCAACGTCGTCCTCGGCTACGACAGCACCGCGCCCGTCACGCTCGGCGACGTCATCCACCACGGCCGCGCCGCCCGCCGGGGCGCGCCGGACACCTTCCTGGTGGTCGACATGCCCTTCGGCACGTACCACACCGGCGTCACCGACGCCATGCGCAACGCCGTGCAGATCATCCAGCAGACCGGCGCGGACGCCGTCAAGATGGAAGGCAGCTCCCCTGAAGTCCTCCAGGCGACCGCCACCCTGTCCCGCAACGGCGTGCCCGTCATGGCCCACGTCGGCCTCCTCCCCCAGACCGCCACCGCGCAGGGCGGCATGAAAGTGCAGGGCCGCGACGAGGAAGGCGCACGGCAGGTCCTCAAGGCCGCGCAGGACGTGCAGGACGCCGGGGCGTTCGCCGTCGTGCTGGAAGTCATCCCCGCCCGCCTCGCCCGCATCGTCACCGAACGCCTGCACATCCCCACCATCGGCATCGGCGCCGGACCGCACTGCAAAGGACAGGTGCTCGTCACGCACGACCTGCTCGGCATCTACGAAGGCGAACAGAAGAAGATCGCCAAACGCTACGCCGAGATCGGCGCGCTCTCCACGCAGGCCATCCGCGACTACGCCGCCGAGGTGCGCGGCGGACAGTTCCCCGCCCGCGAGAACAGCTTCGTCATCAAGGACGACGTGCTTGACAAACTCTACTGAAGGCAGGGCCACGTCACCCCACCCACCCTGGACCCGATCCCCTGGAGACCCGCATGACCGCAGCCCGGCAGGACGACAACCGCGAACTCGTGAAGCTCCTGAGCGCCCTCGTCGAGCGCTACCCCGATCAGCGTTTCGGCCAGCTGCTCGTCCACTCGGGCATCCTCCAGTACGAGCCGCGTGACCGGCAGGACGGCACGGCCACACCGTCCCTCCTCGACCCCTTCAACGAAGAGTCGCGCCGCACCCTGCACCGGGCCGTGAAGGCCCTGAAAGGCCCCAACCCATGAACATCAACGTCACGCGCTGGACCGTCACCCGCAAGAAGATCCGCCCGAGCTTCAACCTCGGCGCGCTCGGCATGCTGTTCAGCGTGTCGGACCGCGTGAGCGGCCCCAGCCTGAACGACCGCGACCGCCGCGACGTGGCGTACCCGTACCGGCTGGCCCTCGACGCGGCCGCCCGCCCCGGCCGGTACCGCCTGGACCCCTCCGGCCCGGCCGCCCGCGCCTGGGCGGAGGCGCTCGGCACGCGCGAGTGGCGCACCGAGGCCGGGAAGGGCGGCCCGGCCCTCGTGACGGACCTGACCGAGTACGAGCGCCTCCAGTGGGAGGAACTCGCGGCGGGCCGCGCCCTGACCCTCACGTTCCAGCCGCTCGACTGACGGCAGGGCCGCACGGGCGGCGGGACCGGGCACGTCGTGCGTCCGGTCCCGCCGCCCTCATCTTTCCGCACCCGGCCGGGTCATACGGTTTTGAGCTGAACTTTTGGAGTTCAGCCGAGCGAAGCGAGCACCAAAAAGTACGGTTTTGAGGAGGTGGAAGGGATGTCGGTGCTGTTCCCGGCATCCCTGGAATCGGATCAAAACCGTATCAGTTCAGGGTGCGGCCCTTGTGCGTGCCGATCAGCGTCTCGGCACGAGTCAGGTGCTCCTGCAGCGTCCCGTACCAGTCGTCGCTGGGGTCGGTGTACTCCAGCGCCTGCTGCGCGTGCAGGTACGCGGCGGTCGGGTCCGGGTAGCCCTGCTGCGCCATGATGTCGGCCGCCATCTGTTCGGCCGTCACCCAGTCGCGCGTGCCGGGCGCGGCCTCGCGCGAGACGCGCAGGTAATGGTCGAGCGCCTCGTCGAGGTGGTAGTAGTCCATCTCGACGCTGCCGAGCACCAGGCTGGCCGGGACCACCGCGCCCTGCGCGAGGGCGAGTTCGGCGGTCGTCTGCGCCTCCTGAAGCCGACCGAGGCGGTACTCGGCCTCGGCGATGTCGGCCAGCACTTCCGGCACGAACGGGTAGTCGGCGACGTTCGCGGCGCTTTCCAGGCGGTCGCGGGCGTCCAGCGGACGGTCCAGGTCGAGGAACGCGACGCCCAGTTCGTGCAGGGCGTACGGGCGGTCCTCGGGACCGGCCAGGGCGAGCGCCTGATCGAAGTGCGGGATGGCGTCCGACTGGCGTGCCTGCGCGACGAGCACCTGTCCGTACACGAGGGCCACGCCGTAGCTCGGATCGCCCGCGAGCCGCTCCAGCCGGTCCGCTTCCTGAATGCGTTCCAGGGCCGCGTCCGTCTGATCCTGATTGAGCAGCGCCTGCGCCATCAGGTAATGCCAGCTGGCGAGGCCCAGCGCGCCCGCCGTGGCGTCCGGGTCGAGCGTGCCGCTCAGGTCACCGAGGTCCGGGTACAGCGTCCGGGCGCGTTCGAGGATGGCGGCCGCCTCCATCGGCTGGCCGAGCTGCAGGTGCAGCGCCGCCTGTTCCTGCAGCATGCTGGCGCGCGACACGCCGCGCGCGAGGCGGGCCGCTTCGGCGTACAGGTGCAGGGCCGCCTCGGTGTGCCCGAGGTTCTCCTCGCAGTCCGCCTGCCAGCTGCGCAGTCGCCAGCCGAGGTGCGCGGGCAGGTCCTGCACCGGCAGGTGCACGTCCAGCGCCTCCTGCCAGCGGTCCGCGAGCGCGAGGGCCGACATGGTGTGGAAGCGGCTGAGCGGGTCGCCGTGCACGGCGCGCACGTCCGGGTACGTGGCTTCCGGACCGCGCAGACGCGCGTCCAGCTCGGCGCTGAGCGCGAGGAACAGCGGCTGTTCGCGCACGTCCGGAGAGAGGCGCGCGGCTTCGGCCAGCGTGAGCTGCGTCTCGTCGCTGGCGACGTCGCCGTACAGGGCGTGCAGGCTCGCGAGGTACAGGCGCAGTTCGGCGCGCGACGCTGCGGGCTGCCGCTGCCGGTCGGCCTCCTCGATGGCGAGGTCCAGCACGCTGAACGCCGTGTCGAAGTCCTCCTGCGGCGCGGCCTGCGCGGCATCGGTGCCGGGCTGGGCGGGGCCGGAGAGGGCGTCCGTCACCTGCTGCCAGGTGGTGAGCGGGTCGATCATGCACGCCCCTGGTGAGGGCCTGCCGTTGATGCAAGCGCAGCATCCGGCCGCGTGCCGGAAGGGATGGTCTGGGAGGGGAGGCGTATCATTCGCCCTTCAGCATAAGGCAGGGCAGCATCAGGCAGGGGCGGGAAGGGTGGGGGCCGCACGGTTAAGCGCAAGCTCAAGGCCAGATGTGTGCGGCACTACTCCCCCTAACCTTGAGTGCGGTACACTCAAGTTACCTGGGCTGACCAGTCCGGCCACCACCGCGCGCCCGGCCCGGACCGCGCGCGTGCCAGAGCCGCCCTGAGCATACCGGACACCGTCTGTACTTCCCTGGAGGAACCCCTTGAAGCGTTTCAATCCCTGGCTCATCCTGCTCTTCGTGGTGGCCCTCTACCTGATGTTCACCGCCGCACCGCTGGGCGGATCAGCGAAGGTCAACTACAACACCTTCAAGACTCTGGTCGCCAATGGCCAGGTCGAACAGGTCGTCATCTCCGAGAGCACCGCCACCGTCGACCTCAAAACCCAGACCAGCGTCCCCGTCATCGTCGGGAACGCCACCCAGACGCGCAGCCTGAAGGAATTCCAGGTGCGCCTCCCCAACAACCTCGCCACGCCCGACAACACCCTGCAGGCCGACCTGAGCCGCCAGGGCGTCCAGGTGCGCTACGAGGTGCCCAGCCAGTGGCTGAATCTCCTCGTGAGCCTGCTCCCCGTGCTGCTGATGGTGGGCCTGTTCGTGTTCATCTTCATGCGCGCGCAGGGCGGCCAGAACGGTGTGATGCAGTTCGGCCAGAGCCGCGCCAAGCGCTACGGCAAGGAGAACCGCGTCAGCACCAAGTTCGCGGACGTCGCCGGGCACGACGAGGCGAAGAAGGAACTCGTGGAGGTCGTCGACTTCCTCAAGAACCCCGCCAAGTACCACGCGATCGGCGCGGAAATCCCCAAGGGCGTGCTGCTCGTCGGCCCTCCCGGCACCGGCAAGACCCTCATGGCGCGCGCCGTGTCCGGCGAGGCCGACGTGCCGTTCTTCAGCGTGTCCGCCAGCGAGTTCATGGAGATGTTCGTCGGCGTCGGCGCGAGCCGCGTCCGCACCCTCTTCGAGGACGCCCGTAAGAGCGCGCCCGCCATCATCTTCATCGACGAGATCGACAGCATCGGCCGCAAGCGTGGTGCCGGTATCGGCGGCGGGCACGACGAGCGCGAACAGACCCTCAACCAGATCCTGTCCGAGATGGACGGCTTCGAGAAGGGCGCCAGCATCATCATCCTGGCCGCCACCAACCGCCCCGACGTGCTCGACTCCGCCCTGCTGCGCCCCGGCCGCTTCGACCGTCAGGTCACCATCGACCTGCCGAACCTCAAGGAACGCGAAGCGATCCTCGGCGTGCACCTGCGCGGCAAGCCCCTCAGCAGCGGCGTGGACGTGCCCGAAATCGCCAAGAGCACCCCGTACTTCAGCGGCGCGGACCTCAAGAACATCGTGAACGAGGCGGCCCTCGAAGCGGCCCGCATCAGCAAGACGCAGATCGACATGAGCGACTTCTACCGCGCGCTCGACAAGATCACGCTCGGTCTGGAGAACAGCTCCCTCACCATCCGCGACGAGGAGAAGCGCGCCATCGCCTTCCACGAGGCCGGGCACGCCGTCACGGCCGCCGTCATCCCCGGCAGCGACAAGCTCCAGAAGGTCAGCATCATCCCGCGCGGCCGCGCACTCGGCGCCGCGTTCTACCTTCCCGAGGAGCAGGTGCTGATGAGCAAGGAACGCCTCGAGAACCAGCTCGTGGTCGCGCTCGGCGGACGCGCCGCCGAAGAGGTCTTCATCGGGAGCGTCACGAGCGGCGCCGCCGACGACTTCCGCAAGGCCACCAACATCGCCCGCAAGATGGTGCTCGAGTGGGGCATGGGCGACAACTTCAAGAACATGGCGCTCAGCACCGAGTCCGGCCCCGTCTTCCTCGGCGAGGACATGTCCCGCCCCAAGGCCTTCAGCGAGCACACCGCGCAGCTGGTGGACGAGGACGTGAAACGCATCCTGTACCGCGCCTTCGAGCGCGCCAAGGCCCTCGTCACCGAGTACCGTCAGGCCATGACGGACGTCGCGGACGCCCTGCTCAGCCAGGAACTCATCACGGGCGACGTCGTGCGTGACGCGGTCGCCCGCGTGAACCCCGAACTCGCCAACCCCGTCAGCCTCAACAAGAACTGATACGGTTTCGATCCGATTCCAGGGATGCCAGTGCTCTTTCCGGCATCCCTTCCATCTCCTCCAAACCGTACCTGTTGGCTCTCGCGGCCGGGCGGCGGCTTCGCGTTCCGCTCGGCTGAACTCCAAGAGTTCAGCTCAATGTTGTGTGATCCCGCCAGACTGCCCCCCGCCTTCACCGGCGGCCCGGTCGAGGACACGCCCCCGTTCAGGCCCACCGGCCGGGCGGGGGCGCTGCCGTGCAGCCGGGACGGACCTCTTCTCGCCCGTCAGAGCGGAAACCCTGCAGGGAGACGCTTACCATGAGCGGCATGAATATCGATCTGCATGGCCGACTTGCCCTCGTCACGGGCGGCTCCGGGCAGCTGGGGCGCGTCATGTGCCGCACCCTCGCCCGCTGCGGCGCGGACGTCGCCGTCCACTACCACCGCAACCGCGAGGGCGCCGAGGGGCTCGTCACCGAATTGCGCGCGACGGGCGTGCGCGCACACGCCGTGCAGGCCGACGTGACCCTCCCTGCCGACGTGCGCGCCATGCGGGACGCCGTGAACGCGCAGCTGGGCGATCCCGACATCATCGTGAACAACGCCGTCATCCAGTTCGCGTGGACGTCCGTTCTGCAGCAGTCCCCGCACGATTTCGAGGGGCAGTTCCGGTCGAGCGTGCTGCACAACGTCCTGATGGCGCAGACCTTCGTGCCTGCCATGCAGGCGCGCGGGTGGGGCCGCGTGATCGGCATCAACACCGAGTGCAGCCTGCAGAACACCCCCACCCAGGCCGCGTACGTGGCCGGGAAGCGCGGCATGGACGGCGTGCTCCGCGTCCTGGCGCGCGAGGTCGGGCCGCAGCAGGTGACGGTCAATCAGGTCGCGCCCGGCTGGATGATCAGCGAGGACGTGTCCGACGACGACACCGCCAGCGCGTACCGGGAAGGCGTGCCGCTCCGGCGGCGCGGGACGGATCAGGACGTGGCGAACCTCGTGGCGTTCCTGGCGTCGGACCTCGCCGCGTTCATCTCCGGGCAGTTCATCTCCGTGTCCGGCGGCAACGTCATGCCCGCCATCTGACCCGGGTTCCGGTTGAATCCCGCGGCGTCTTCGTGTTCAGTCCAGGTGGAACGCGTACGGCTGGCCCGGCCGTCAGTCCGGGCGTTCCGTCCGGGCTGCACTGAGGAGTGCCCAGCGCAGCAGCAGCCATGACGCGGCCTCGATGACGTTCGCACCGGTGTACAGGACCTGACTGGCGAGCGTCTGGGCGGGCATCCCGCCGAGCGGCACGACCGTCAGGACCGCCTGCGCGGCCGCGAGGGCCGCCGCGAGGTTCGCCACGTCCACCAGCGAGGACCGGCCCGCCGTGTCGGCCGGGTTGACCATGAAGCGCACGCTCCACAGGTACGCCAGGAAGCTCACGAGAATCCCGACGCCCGACACCGTCACCTGCACGGTGGACGCGACGGGATTGACGGGGTACACGCCCGCCACGGCGGGCAGGAACGTGAACAGCAGCCACAGCGTGCCCTCGAAGGCGATCACCCACGGGTACAGCATGCTGACGGCCGTGCGGAGCGGGTCCGTGGTGAGGACCACCCCGCCGCGCAGCACGCGGCCCATGAGTGGCGTCCAGAGGGCCAGCAGCACCGTGGACGCCACGAGGTCCACGAGCGGCAGCCACAGGCCCAGCCCGCTGTTCGTGGTGGTGTACGCGGCCAGCGCGGCGAGACTCGCGGCGCGCAGCCACAGGCCCGCCAGCGCGAGCGTCGGCGCGGTGCTGGGCGTCAGCACCGCGTCACAGGCCCAGCCGCGCGTTCAGGACCTGACGCACCACGTCCGGTCCCGCCTGCCCGTTCATGGCCTTCATGACCGGCCCGAACAGGGCGTTCGCGGCCTTCAGGTTCCCGGCCCGCACCTGCTCCACTGCCGCCGGGTTCGCGGCCATCGCGGCGTCCACGGCGGCCTCGATGGCGGCCGTGTCCGTCACGACGCTCAGCCCGCGCTCCTGCACCAGCGCGGCCGGGTCGGCGCCCTCCATCACTTCCGGCAGCAGGTCCTTCGCCATCTTGCCGCTGATGCCGCCCGCCTCGACCAGCCCCACCAGGGACGCCAGGTGCTCCGGCGTCAGGTGGCTCGCCGTGAGCGACTGTTCACGCGCGGCCAGCCAGCCGGCCACGTCCGTCAGCAGCCAGTTCGCGAGCTTCTGCACGTGCAGCTTCGGGTCGTGCCGCAGCGCGGCGTCCAGGAAGCGGCTCTGCGGCACGTCCACGCTGATTGCGTCGGCGTCCGCTTCGCGCAGGCCCGCCGCGACGTACCGCTCGCGCTTCCGGTCCGGCAGTTCCGGCATCTGCGCCCGCACGCGCTCGATCCACTCGGGCGTGATGTCCAGCGGAGGCAGGTCCGGCTCCGGGAAGTACCGGTAGTCCGCCTCGCCCTCCTTCGTGCGCATCACGAAGGTCCGCCCGCCGCCGTCGTCCCAGCCCATCGTGTCCTGCGTGATCGTCCCGCCCGCCTGCAGTACACGCGTCTGCCGCGCGATCTCATACTCCAGCGCCCGCTGCACGCTGCGGAACGAGTTGAGGTTCTTCACCTCGACCTTCGTGCCGAACGGCGTGCCGGGCCGGTGCACGGACACGTTCACGTCACAGCGCATCTGGCCCTCCTCGGGGTTCGCTTCGGACACGCCCAGCGACTGCGCCACCGCCCGGATCAGCGTCAGGAACTTGCGCGCCTGTTCCGGTGAGCGCAGTTCCGGTTCCGTCACCATCTCGATGAGCGGCATGCCCGCCCGGTTCAGGTCCAGCAGGCTGTACGGCGCGTACAGCGGGTGCATGAGTTTCCCGGCGTCGTCCTCCAGGTGCGCGCGCGTGATCCCGATCCGCTCGCCGTCCACCATGACCGCCCCGTTGCGCGCGATGGGCCGGTCGTACTGCGACAGCTGGAAGTTCTTGGGCGCGTCCGGGTAGAAGTAGTTCTTGCGGTGGAACTGCGTGAAGCCCGACACGTCGCACCCGAGCGCCAGCCCGAACATGATCGCGAGATCCACGGCCCGGGCGTTCAGGGTGGGCAGCGTGCCGGGCAGGCCCAGCGTCAGCGGGTCCGTGAAGGTGTTCGGCTCCTGCCCGAAGTAGTCGGTGCTGGCCGCACTGAAGATCTTGGTGCGGGTGTTCAGGTGCAGGTGAACTTCCAGCCCGATCACGGCCTGAAGATCGGTGGGGGAGGCAGGAACAGACATGCAGCGAGTATAGGACATGCGCCAGAAGCAACCAGAGACGCGCAGTAGGCATCTGGAAAGAGGAGGGGCCGCCCCCGACGACAGGGCCAGAAGCAACCGGAGACGCGCAGTAGGCATCTGGAAAGAGGAGGGGCCGTCCCCGACGACAGGGCCAGAAGCAACCGGGGATGCGCGGCGGGCGTCCGGCAGGAGGGGCGCGTGGTTGATGAAGCGGCGGTCAGCGTTCCCGGCACACGGGCGGCCCGCGCGTGCCGATACTGTGGGGCATGCCAGCCCAGTCCGCGCCCGTGCAGCCCATCGTGTTCCTCGACACCGAGACGGGCGGCACCGACCCGGCCGTCTTCCCGCTGCTGACGGTGGGGCTCGTGACGCTGACGGAGGGCGTCCTGAGCCGCCCGCTGCACCTGAAGGTCCGGCACGACACGTATACGGTCCGGGCGGAGGCGCTGGCCGTGACGGGCATCGATCTGGTCGCGCACCACGCGGACGCCCTCCCGCCGGACGCTGTCGCGCAGGCCATCCGCGAGTACGCCGCGCCGCTCGGACGCGTGATGCTGGGCGGCCACAACTTCTCCTTCGACCTGGGCTTCATGCGCCGCCTCATGCCGGACCTGTACGGCGTGTTCCGGCGCGGGTACGCGGACACCAAACTCAGCGCGCAGTTCCTGATTCACGCGGGTCTGCTGCCGCGCTCGGTGGGCACGCCGCTGGAGCAGCTGGCGAAGCACTTCGGGGTGGAGTACGGCGCGCACGACGCCCTGGAGGACGCCCAGGCCACCGCGAAGGTGTACGTGAAGCTGATGGAACTGGCGCGGGCAGGAGCGGGCTAACCGGTCATGTAAACGTGTCATCCGCACGGGCAGACGCCCGAACGACGGTCGTGACTTCGGGACGTCTGGTTCGGGCTGCGCGGTTTGCTGTTCAGGCGCAGGGGGCGAACAGGGAGGGGCCCGTACGGTTTTGATCCGATTTCAGGGATGCCGGGGAGAGCACCGACACCCCTTTCACCTCCTCAAAACCGTACTTGTTGATGCTCGCTTCGCTCGGCTGAACTCCAAAAGTTCGGCTCGAAACTGTATCAGGCCCTCTATTCCCCGGCCTCGGCCCGTGCCGCTCTGGCCGGTCCGTTCTCCAGTCCCGGGGGGCGGCCGCCGGGGAAGCGGGTGTGGACGGGGTCGACCGCCTGTCCTCTGGGCATGATGTTGGCGGTGCGGCCACGGGCGTCGAGCACCCCGAGGAAGGTCTGCATGACGTTCACTTCGCCGTGCACGAGCCAGATGCGGGCGTCGCCGGTCGCGTCGAGCCAGGCGAGCAGGTCGTCCTGGTCGGCGTGGGCGGAGAAGCCGCCGATGGTGTGCACCTGGGCTTTGACGGCGATCTCTTCGCCCATGATGCGGACTTCCCTGGCGCCTTCCACGATGCGGCCGCCGAGGCTGCTGGGGCTCTGGTAACTGACGATCACGAGGCTGGTGCTGGGTTTCCACAGCTGGTGCTTGAGGTGATGCTGGATGCGGCCGCCGGTCATCATGCCGTTGCCGGCGAGGATGATGGCGGACCCGTCGTAGCGGTTGAGGCGCTGGGATTCCTGGCTGGTCGTGACGACGTGCAGCGTGCTGGGCCGGAAGGGGTCGTCGCCGCTGCGCAGCAGGTCGCGGACTTCGGGGATGAGTTCGTCGCCGTACTCGAAGTACTCGTTGGTGGCGCGGGCGGCCATGGGGGAGTCGAGGAAGACGGGGATGCGGGGCACGGCGCCGGAGTCCATGAGGCGTTTCAGGGTGTACAGGATGACCTGGGTGCGTTCGATGGCGAAGCTGGGGATGAGGATCTTGCCGCCCAGCCGGACGCTCTGCGCGAGGACCTGCGCGAATTCCTGCACGGTTTCGGTCAGGGGGCGGTGCGTGCGGTCGGCGTACGTCGTTTCGATGAGGACGGCGTCCGCTTCCTGGGGGAGCGTGAAGTCGCGCTGCAGGCCGCTCTCGCGGTTGCCGAGGTCGCCGGAGAACAGCATGCGTTCCCCGCCCGCTTCGAGCAGCAGGAAGGCGCTGCCGAGGATGTGTCCGGCGCGTTCGGTGCGGACGCGCAGCCGGCCGAGCGTGAACGTCTCCCCGAATTCCAGCTGCGGGCGCAGGAGCGCGAGGGTGTTGTGGACGTCTTCCTCGTCGTAGAGGGGGTCGGGGATGGCCTGTTCGTCGTGCCCGGCGCGGCGGGCCCAGCGGAGGTCACGGCTGTAGCTTTCGAGCTGCAGGCGGGCGCTGTCGAGGAGGACCGTGCCGATCAGGGCGGCGGTGGGGGGCGTGCAGAGCACCGGGCCGCGGTAGCCGCGCTTGTACAGCAGCGGCAGCCGCCCGACGTGGTCGAGGTGCGCGTGCGTGAGCAGGACCGCGTCGAGGCTGGCGGGGTCGAAGGGGAAGGGCTCGCGGTTGCGGGCTTCGAGTTCGTCGTCTCCCTGGAACAGGCCGCAGTCGACGAGGAGGCGCAGGCCGCCCAGTTCCAGGTAATGCCCGCTGCCGGTGACGGTCTCGGCGGCCCCGATGCTCTGTAGGTGCATGGCCCAGTGTACGGTGCGTGTTCGTGCGCGGTCCTGACAGCTTTCTTCAGGTTCCGGGCGTGCCGTCCGGGCCGGGGGTGGGGGCGGGCACGTCTTGGCCCTGCAGGGCGGCGATCAGGGCGTCCCGGCTGGCCTGCAGGGGCGCGGTGAGGCTCACGCGGTACGTGTGCGGGTTCAGGAGGCGCAGCGTGCCTTCCGGCAGGCGCCGCAGTTCGGTGCGGGCGCGCGCCTGCACCTGCGGCAGGGTGGAGGGCGGCGTGACGCGCTCGCCGCCCTCCACGAACACGGTCCTGGGGTCGTGCCAGTCGAGGTTGGCGGGCAGGCGGCTGCTCTTGAGGGGGTTGGCGGGGTCGCTGACGCGCTGCCCCGCGCGGGGCGCGGCGGGGTCGCCCGCGAGGCCGATCACGTCCCAGCCGTACTGTCCGGCCTGCTCGCCGTCCGTGCCGGTGCCGCGCCACACGCGTTTCGCGCCGGGCAGGCTGGTCTTGCTGGGGTCGCCCGTGAGTTTCAGGCGGGGCTGGCCGCCGAGTTCCGCGAGTTTGTACACCCCGCCGAGCGCGCCGCCGCCCGGCCCGCCGCCCGTCACGAGCTGCGTGCCGACCGCGTAGATGTCGAGCCGCCCGCCCTCCCGGATGACGCTCTGGATGACGTTCTCGGACAGGTCGTTGGACGCCATGACCTTCACCTCCGGGAAGCCCGCCGCGTCCAGCGCGGCCCGCACGCGCCGCGACAGGTACGCGAGGTCGCCGGAGTCGAGCCGCACGGCGCGCAGTTCGTGCCCGCGCGCCCGCAGTTCCCGCGCGACCGTGATGGCGTTCGGCAGGCCGCTCTCCAGCGTGCTGACCGTGTCGAGCAGCAGGGTGGTGCTGTCCGGGTGCAGGTCCGCGTACGCGCGGAAGGCGGTCAGTTCGTCCGGAAAGCTCTCCACCCACGCGTGCGCGTGCGTGCCCACCACCGGCAGGCCGTACAGCTGCCCGGCCAGCACGTTGCTGGTCGCGGCGGCCCCACCGATGAAGGCCGCGCGGGCCGCGCCGAGCGCTCCGTCCGGTCCCTGCGCGCGGCGCGTGCCGAACTCCACGAGCGTCCCGCCGTCCATGACGGACACGCAGCGCGCGGCCTTCGTGGCGATCAGCGTCTGGAAGTTCAGGGTGTTCAGCAGCGCCGTCTCGATCAGCTGCGCCTCCCAGAGGGGCGCCGTGACGGTCAGCAGCGGTTCGTGCGGGAACACCACCGACCCCTCCGGGAAGCTCTCGATGCGGCCCGTGAAGCGCCACCCGCGCAGCGCGTCCAGAAACGCCGTCTCGAAGAGGTCCAGGCCCGCGAGGTACCGGAGTGCACCCTCGTCGAAGTGCAGGCCCAGCACGTACTCCAGCATGGGTTCCAGGCCCGCCCACACGCCGTACCCGCCCTCGTAGGGGTTGCGGCGGTAGTACACGTCGAACACGGCCGTCTGCGCGTGCATGCCGTTTCGCCAGTACCCGTGCAGCATCGTGAGCTGGTACAGGTCCGTCAGGAGCGGCGAGAGGTGATTGTGAACAGGGGCGGACGCGGCGGGCGAACTCACCCCACCACTATGCGCCACCGGGTGCACGGGCGGCAGGGCGGGCCGTGCCGCCCGTCACGGACCGGCGTGTGGCACGCGTGGCACACTGACGGCATGACCGATCTCCAGGCCCGTATCGTCGCCGAACTCGGCGTGCAGCCCACCATCCGGCCCGAGCAGGAGGTGCGCCGCCGCGTGGACTTCCTGAAGGCGTACCTGCAGGGCACGCCCGCGCGCGGCTTCGTGCTCGGCATTTCCGGCGGGCAGGACTCCAGCCTCACCGGGCGCCTGTGCACACTGGCCGTGCAGGAACTCAACGCGGACGCGCCGGGGGAAGGGTACACCTTCGTGGCCGTGCGCCTCCCGCACCACGTGCAGGCCGACGAGGACGACGCGCAGCTCGCCCTGACCTTCATCGGCGCGCCGGAAGTCGTGACGCTCAACATCGGGCCAGCCACGGATGCCGCCTCTGCGGGCGTGCAGGCGGCCCTGGGCGAACCGCTGCGGGACTTCGTGCGCGGGAACCTCAAGGCGCGCGAACGCATGGCGCTGCAGTACGCGCTGGCCGGGCAGCGGAACCTGCTGGTGGTCGGCACGGACCACGCGGCGGAGGCCGTGACGGGCTTCTACACCAAGTACGGGGACGGCGGCGTGGACGTCACGCCGCTCGTCGGGCTGAACAAACGCCAGGGCCGCGCGCTCCTCGAGAGCCTGAACGCCCCGGAACGCCTGTACCTCAAGACGCCCACCGCCGACCTGGAGGACGACCGGCCCGGCCTGCCGGACGAGGCGGCCCTCGGCGTCACGTACACCCAGATCGACGATTACCTCGAAGGCATGGCCGTGCCTGCCGAGGCGGCGAGCGTCATCGAGCGGTGGTTCACGGTCACGCGGCACAAGCGCGCCATGCCCGTCTCGCCGCTCGACACGTGGTGGCAGACGCAGCCCTGACCCTTCAGGCGGGCCAGTCTTCCAGCAGGGCACGCACGCCCTGCGCGTGATCCGCGAAGTACGTCCACGGCTCGCGCGTGAGCGTCTCCACGTCCACCCACGCCGCGCCCGGCCGCGCGTCCGGCCGGAACGGCAGGTCGTGCAGGGTCGCGTGCGTCACCCAGTCCACGCCCGGCACGCGCTGCGGGTTGTCCAGCGTCCGCGCCCGCACGGCGCTGCCCGCCAGCACGTCCGCCGTGAGGGCCGGGTCGTCCGTCACGGCCCCTGCCGCCCGCCCGGCCGTGTCCGCCTCCGGGATGGCGTGCAGGCCCAGGCCCGGCCGTTCGTCCCGGACGGCGAGCAGCACCTCGGGGCCGTGCCGCAGCACCACGCCCCGCGTCCGGCGCGGCCCGGCCCCCGCCAGGACGTGCAGGGCGCGGCGGTCCGCCAGCAGCTCCGTGAACTCGGGCGTGCCCGCGAACTCCCGCAGGCCCGCCAGCACCTGCGGCGGCACGTCCCGCGCCACGTCGTCCCAGCGGCCGCCATACATCGCCTCGCGCACGTCCGTCGCGTTCAGCCGCGACACGAACCGCGGCGGCGTGAACGTCCACTCCGGGAACAGCCGCAGGTAGAAGCTGCTCGCGTCCTTCTCGAAGCCCGCGAGTGTCGCGTGCGCCGTCCCCACCGCCGCCCGCACCCGCTCCACCCACGCCGCCAGGAAGTAGTACGCGTCCGGCACGGCCTCCACCCGCACCCGCCCGCGCGGCACGCCCGCCCCCTCAAGCATCCCCCGGATCAGCGCCTCCCGCTGCGCGTCGCTGAGCGGGTTGCGGACGGTCCGGGCGCTCCTCGCGCTGCCCAGCACCACCACGAGGTCACGGCCGCCCTCCAGCGCCTCCAGCATGAGCTGCAGGTGCGCCCGGTGGGGCGGCTCGAACCGGCCGATCAGCACCGCCACGCGCGGCAGGGAAGAGGAAGTCATGACGCCGAGTCTAGCGCCCAGCCTTGACAGGTCCCGGAGGCACGGCTATCATCCGTGACGCACCTGAGATTTCAGGGCAGTGGTTCGGGGCGTAGCGCAGCTTGGTAGCGCACGTCGTTCGGGACGACGGGGTCGGAGGTTCAAATCCTCTCGCCCCGACCACGCTGGGGCGGCTCTCATGGAGGGCCGCCCTTTTTCTGTCGCCTGCCGCGCCCGCCGGGCGACTGCTATCCTGCCTTCCGGAGCCTCCATGCGCGTATTCGCCATCGCCGACCTGCACCTCTCCTTCACGGCCCCCAAGCCGATGACCGTCTTCGGTCCGAACTGGGCAGGGCATCCGGACGCGATCTTCGAGCACTGGCAGGACACCGTCCACCCGGACGACCTCGTGCTGCTGCCCGGCGACCTCAGCTGGGCCATGCGCCTCCCCGAGGCGCTGCAGGACCTGTCGCGCGTGGCCGCCATGCCGGGACGCAAGGTGCTGCTGCGCGGCAACCACGACTACTGGTGGCCCGCCATCGGCAAACTCCGCGCGGCCCTGCCTGCCGGGATGCTCGCCGTGCAGAACGACGCGCTGCGCGTCGGGAACGTCGTCGTGTCCGGCACGCGCGGCTGGGTCACGCCCGGCCCGGACAGCTTCACGGACGAGGACCGCCGCATCTACGAACGCGAACAGGAACGCCTGCGCCTGTCGCTGGAGCACGCCCGGCGCCTCGGGGCGGGCACGCCCGGCGTGCACCACGTGCTGATGCTGCATTACCCGCCGACCGGCCCGCACTTCACGCCGACCGCGTTCACGGACCTGATCGCCCGCCACCGCCCGGACCGCGTGGTGTACGGTCACCTGCACGGCGTGCCCGTCTCGCGCAGCCTGCAGCACTGGGGCGACATTCCCACCGACCTCGTCGCCGCCGACGGCCTCGGCTTCCGCCCGAAACTCATCCTCGACCTGAGCGGCGAAGCCACCCCCGACTGAACGCCCCGCCACAGAGAAAGGCACGAGAACGGCCCGCCGTTCCTCCGGGCGGGCCGACCTGCAGGTTCACCTTCCTGCCCGCGGTTCAGGGCTCGATGGCGTCCACGGCCCTCGGGTAACTCCCGATGATCTTCGCGAAGCTCGCCTTGCGCAGCACGCCCGCCAGCGCCAGCGCCACCTTCGGATCGCGCGCGTCCCCCTCGATGTCGATGTAGATCAGGTAACTCCACGCGCGGTCCTTGCGCGGCCGAGACTCGATCTTCGACAGGTTCAGGCCCCGCAGTTCCGCCAGCGTCTCCAGCAGGAAGCCCGGCGTGTGCCGCACCGCGAACACCACGCTCGTCTTGTGCGGCTCGTCGCTCGGGACGGGCTCCTGCCGCGACAGCACCATGAAACGCGTGAAGTTGAACGGCTCGTCCTCGATGCCGCGCGACAGCACCTCCAGCCCGTACAGGTCCGCCGCGCGCGTCGACGCGATCACGCCCTCGTCCAGACTGCCGCGCGCCGCGAGGTCCTTCGCGCTGCCCGCCGTGTCGTGCGCCGTCACGGGCGTCAGGGCATGCTCCCGGATGAAGCCCGTGCACTGATCCAGCGCCGGCTGCTGCGAGTACACCCGCTTCACGTCCTGCAGCCGCACGCCCGGCATCGCCATCATCGCGTGACTCACCCGCACCGTCACCTCACGCACCACGTGCAGCTCCGTCTCCAGCAGCAGGTCCACCGCCTGCAGGATCGCGCCCATCAGGCTGTTCTCCACCGGAATCACGCCCAGGTCGCACTCGCCGCGCGTCACGGCGTCCAGCACCTCGTGAAAGGTCGGGTACCCGCGCGTCACGGCAGCAGGGTGCGCGTTCAGCGCGGCAATCTCGCCGTAAGCACCGGGATTGCCCTGATACGCGACGGTCACGGGGGCGGGGGAGGCATCGGTCATGCGAGTACGGTAGCGCATGCACTCCCGCGCGGGGCGCGCTGATACCCTGCCTGAATGGACATCCTGAGCCTGAACGTGACGGCCCTCCTTCCGCTCCTGCAGACCGGCGAACTCACGGCCGGGACGCTCACCGCCACGTACCTCGCCCGGATCGCGGCCCTCAACCCCCACCTGCATGCCGTGCTGGAAGTCAATCCGGACGCGCTGGACCAGGCCCGCGCCCTCGACGCCCTCCCTGCGCACGCGCGCGGCCCGCTGCACGGCCTGCCGGTCCTCGTCAAGGACAACATCGACACGGCCGCGCCCCTCCACACCACCGCCGGGAGCGCCCTCCTCGCGCGGCACCAGCCGAAGAGCGACGCGCCGCTCGTGCAGCGCCTCCGCGCGGCGGGCGCCGTCGTGATCGGGAAGGCCAACCTGACCGAATGGGCGAACTTCATGACGCTCGGCATGCCGAACGGCTACAGCAGCCAAGGCGGCCAGACCGTCAACCCCTGGCGGGACGGGCACGACACCGGCGGCAGCTCCAGCGGCAGCGGCGCGGGCGTCGCCGCCCGCCTCGCCCCCATCGCCATCGGCACCGAGACGAGCGGCAGCATCCTCTCGCCCAGCCACCAGCACGGCCTGATCGGCCTGAAACCCACCGTGGGCCTCATCCCCCGCACCGGCATCATCCCTATCGCGCACAGTCAGGACACCGCCGGACCCATGGGCCGCACCGCGCACGACGTCGCCCTCCTCGCAGGCGTCCTGCAGGGCGCCGACGGTCACGACCCCGCCTGCACGGACGCCCCCACCCTCGACTTCACGCTCACGCCCGCCGCGCTGCAGGGCGCCCGCATCGGCGTGATCCGCGAAGGGTACTGGAAGCACCTCAGCGACCCCGAACGCGCCGCCCTCGAAACGGCCGTGCAGACCCTGCAGGCGGCAGGCGCGCACGTCACCGACCCCGCCCCGCTCGCCACGGCCGCCGAACTCGACGGCTGGCACCTCGAGGTGCTCGTGTACGAGTTCCGGCACGACCTCGACGCCTACCTGCACGCCGTGCAGGACGGCCCCCGCTCCCTTGCGGACGTGATCGAGCAGGGCGACACCGACCCGGAACGCCTGCAACGCTATGGGCAGACGCTCCTGCAGGCCGCGCAGGGCACGCGCGGCGACCTCAGCGAACGCGCCTACACCCTCGCCCGCGAACGCGACCTGCACCTCAGCCGCGACCGGGGCCTCGACCCGCTCTTCGACCCGGCCGGACCCCCCTTCGACGCCGTCCTCTTCCCGCGCCTCAGCGGCGCCAGCATCGGCGCGAAAGCCGGGTACCCCAGCGTCAACGTTCCCGTTGGCCTCGTGGACGGCGTCCCGCTCGGCCTGCAGCTCTGCGGCCCCGCCTGGAGCGACGCGCGCCTCCTGTCGCTCGCCGCCGACCTGCACGACCGCCTCGGCGGCTGGCACCCCGCCCCGGACCCCGCCAGCCCCACCGGCAGCGGCGAGTGATTCCGCACCCCCACCTTGACCCGCCCCGCACGCAGCGACTACACTCTGAAGGCTCTGGCGCAGGCACGGGCAGGTGGGGCGGTTAGCTCAGCGGTAGAGCTTTCGCTTTACACGCGACGGGTCGGGGGTTCGAATCCCTCACCGCCCACCACACGAATAGCAGGCGGCCCACCGATTTCGTCCGGTGCGCCGCCTTCCTCATGCACGGCGGCCTCGTGTTCAGCTTAACCTGGTCTCAGTCTCAGGCATTCAGGGGCGCGGTGCGGCGGGCGTGGCGGGCGGTGAGGAGCAGCAGCAGCCACGCGCCCGCCGTGAGGACGGCGCAGAGGACGAAGACGGCGCGGTACCCGTACGCCTGCGCGACGCTGCCCGACACGAGGCCGGAGATGACGGAGCCGACGCTGGTGGTGTTGACGAACAGGGTGGTGGCGGCGCCGATGCGTCCGGGCAGGAGGTCCTGGAAGTACGCCATGCCGAGGCTGGCGGCGATGGCGATCACGACGGCCCGCACGATCTGCGCGAGGAGCATGGGCGTGAGGGTGTTCGAGAGGGCCATCGTCAGGAAGTACACGGTGAACAGTCCGAACGCGAACACGATCAGGGTCTGGTGCGTGGCGCGGCGCTGCAGGAACACGAAGCTGAGCATGACGGGAATCTCCAGCAGGGCGCACAGGCCGACGAGCAGGCCCACGTCGCTGCGCGGCAGGTGCAGGTCGAGCGTGACGTACAGCGGGAGGGCGATGAAGCCCATGGACATGCTCGTGCCATACAGGATGAAGCTGCTCACGACGGCCCAGACGGGCGGGCGGCCGGTGGGGGCGGGTGCGGGTGCGGCCTGGACCGGCGGGGGGGCCGTGCGGGTGCTCGTGCCCGCGCCGGAGCGCAGGACGACGATGCCCGCCGCGGCGTAGAGGGCGGCCGTCATCAGGAACAGGCCGTGGAAGCCGAGCGTGCCCTGCACGGCCGCGCCGACGCCCGGCCCGACCACCCACGCGAGCGAGAACACGGACCGCAGGGTGGTGAGGCCCTGCTCGGCGAGGGCGGGCGGTACGTCCCCGAAGCGGGTGCGCGTGAACGCGAACAGCTGCGGGAAGGAGGCCGCGCCGGTCCCGAGGAACACGGCGGCGATGACGCACAGCAGGGCGTAGCTGGTGGTGGTGGTGAGGAGCACGTAACCGGCCGTGGCGGCGGCGGCGGTGAGCAGCACGACGGGTTTGCGGCTGGGGAGCCGGTCCGAGACGCGCCCGAGCTGCAGGCTGACCACGATGCTGCTCAGCGCGAGGAGCGTCATGAACGCGCCGAGCGCGAAGGGGGACATGTGCGCCACCTGCGCGCCGAACAGCGGCAGGTACGGCGCGGTGAGGGAACTGGCGAGCCCGATGAGCAGCACGGCGCAGGCCATGCTGCCCGCGTGCGGCAGGGCGCGCAGGCGCGCGAGGGCGGAGGTGGGGGCGGCGGTGCCGGGCGTCAAGGGTTACTTCTTGCCTTCCAGCCGGATCAGGTTGACGTTCTCGAGCACGCCGAGCGGTCCGGTGATCCAGTTCCTGACGTAGCTGCGCGCGGCGGCGGGGGCGACGCCGTGCACGATGGGCAGGCGGACGTTCGCGGCGTACGTGAGGTCGTGCAGCTGCGCGTAGATGGGGGCCTTGGCGGCCTGCGTGACGGCGGCGCGGCCTTTCGTGAGGAGCGCCTGGATGGCGGGCGGGTTGTAGCCGCTGTCGTCGCTGCCGCCGTCGCCGTAGAACGCCGAGTAGAAGTTGTCCGGGTCGCCGTAGTCGCCGCTCCAGCCGTACAGGTACATGTCGAAGCCGGGCGTCCTGTTGCGGTCCTTGAGGTACACGGCCCAGTCCTCGGTGCGCAGCGTGACGCGGATCCCGACGGCGGACAGGTCAGCTGCGATGCCTTCCGCGACGGGTTTCGGGGTGGGGAAGTACGAACGCGAGATGGGCGGGTACCACAGGTCGAGCTTCAGGCCGCTGCCGTACCCGGCGGCGGCGAGCAGCTGACGGGCGCGGGCCGGGTCGTACGGGGCTTCGGCGGGCACCTTGCGGGAGTTCGCCCACCCCAGGGCGGGCGGCAGCAGGGACGCGTCGGACGTGCCCAGCTCGCCGTAGAAGGCCTGCACGAGCGCCTTCCTGTTCACGGCGAGGCTGATGGCCTGCCGGACGCGGGCGTCCGAGAGGGCCTTCTGGCGGGTGTTGAGGTTCAGGAGGCCCACGTTGAAGCCGGGCGGCAGCACGAGGCGCAGGTTCTTGTTCCCGCGGATGCTGGCGGCGTCGTCCGGGTTGAGGCTGCTGGCGAAGTCGATGGTTCCGGCCCGCAGTTCGTTGAGGCGCGCGGCGGGGTCCTTGATGAATCGAATCACGAAGGTCTGCACGCTGCTCCTGGTGCCCCAGAAGGCGGGGTTGGCCTTGAGGGTCACGCGGTCCCCGGTCTTCCAGCCGACGTACCGATACGGTCCCGTCCCGACGGGCAGGCTGGCGGGCGTGCCGTACGCGGCGCCGCCCTTCCTGACGGCGGCGGGGCTCGCGATGCCGAAGTAGTCGGTGCCGAGCACGTCCGGGAACGCCGTGAAGGCCTTCTGCAGCGTAAAGCGCACGGTGAGGGCGTCCACGCGCGTGACGCTTTTCAGGACGCTGCCGGGGTCGCCCCTGTACCCGCCGAGCAGGTCGCTCCAGATCTCGAAGGTCTTGCCCTGCGCGCGGTGTCCGTCCGGGAATTTCGGGTCCCACCAGCGGTTCACGTTGAAGATGACCGCGTCGGCGTTCAGGGGCGTCCCGTCATGGAATTTCACGCCGGGACGCAGCTTGAAGGTCCAGACGGTGCCCTGCGCGTTCGCGGTCCAGCTGACGGCCAGGCCGGGCGCGGGCGTGCTCGTGCCGGGCTTGAAGTTCACGAGCCGGTCGTAGATCTGCGTCTGCACCTGCAGGCTGGGGCTGTCGGAGGCGTTGCCGGGGTCGAGGTTCACGGGCTCGCCGGGCGCGCCGTACACGAGGGTGCCGCTGGCCGCGAGCGAGTGCGGGGCCAGCGCGAGGAGGGCAGAGGTGAGGAGCAGGCGGTTCAGCATCCCCGTATGGTAGGCGGGCCGCGCGGCGCGGCTGACCGTGCAGGGCACGATCCCCCTTCAGGGAGTCTTCATGCCTGCGCGCGCAGCAGCGCCTCGACGGTGACGGCCACGCCGTCCTCGTCGTTGCCGAGCGTCACCTCGTCCGCCGCGTCCAGCGCTTCCCGTTCGGCGTTCGCCATGGCCACGCCCCGCCCGGCCCAGGCGAGCATCTGGGCGTCATTCGGCGCGTCCCCGAAGGCCAGCACCTCCGTGCGCGCCACGCCGAGCCGCTCGCACAGCCGCGCCACGCCCCACGCCTTGTGCACGCCCGCCGCGAGCACCTCCACGAACGGCGCGCCGCTGTGCGTGACCGTGAACCCGTCCAGGCCCAGCGCGTGAATCTCGCCCAGCAGGTCCGGCGGGGCGAGCCGGGGGCTGCGCGCGATGAACTTCAGGCTCGGCTCAGCCAGCACGGCGTCCAGCGGGTGCGCGCCCATCTCGTGCGGGTGCCGGTGGTGGTCCGTGAACGCCGCGAGCGCCGCGTACCCGTACTGCGCCACGAACACCTCCCCGCCCTGCCGGACGCTCGCGAACCTCACCTCCGGTCGCCGCTCCAGCAGCGCGCGCGCCAGCCGCGACTGGGCCGCCACGTTCACGTGCGCCTCGAACAGCGTCTCGCCGGTCGTGAGGTGCAGGCCGTGCGCGCCGTTCCCGCACAGCGCCCACTCCGCGAAGCCCGCCGCGTCCGCGATCCCCTCGCGCAGGCTGCGCGGCTGCCTCGCCGTGACCGGCACCACGTGCAGGCCCGCCCGGCGCGCGGCGTCCAGCGCGGCCCGCGTGCGCGCGCTGACGGTACGGTCGCTCCGCAGCAGCGTCCCGTCGAGGTCCGTCGCGATCAGGCGGATCATGCGCCCCCCAGCAGCGCCTCGATGGTGACGGCCACGCCGTCCTCGTCGTGCGCGGCCGTCACCGCCGACGCGGCCGCCCGCAGTTCCGGCACGGCGTTCCCCACCGCGACCCGCGCGCCCGCGAATGCGAACATCGGCAGGTCGTTGTGCGCGTCCCCGAACGCCATCACCCTGCTCCCCGGCACGCCCAGCTGCGCGCACAGGCGCGACAGCGCGTACCCCTTGTCCACCCCGGCGGCCGCCACCTCGCTGAACGTCGCGCCGGACGACGACGCCTGCACCTCCTCGCCGCACAGCGCGTTGATGCGCCGGTTCAGGTCGTGCGTGCCCTCGCCCGCACTCCGCACGATCAGCTTCAGCAGCGGCCGCTCCTGCACGGCCGACAGGATGTCCGTCACGCTGTCCTCCGCGTCCCGCAGGGCCCGCTCGCGGATCACCTCGTCCCCGTACTCCAGCGCGAACGTCACGCCCGGCACGCCCGCCCGCAGCGTCCCGATCACGCGGCGCAGCACGTCCGGAGGGATGCCCGCCGCGTCTTCCGCCCGCCCGTCCGGCAGGCGGTGTGTGGCCGCCCCGTTCGAGCAGATCACGTGCCCGTCCAGCCGCAGGTCACGCGCCAGCGGCAGCACCATCCGCACCGGGCGGCCCGTCACGAGCACCACCACCACGCCCGCCGCCTGCGCCGCACGCAGCGCCGCCGCGTTCCGGGCGCTCACCTCGCCGCGCGCGTCCAGCAGCGTCCCGTCGAGGTCCGTCGCGATCAGGAGGGGCAGGGCACTCACCGCGCCTCCAGCATCACGACCGCCGATGCGTGTTCGCGCGTGTGCGTGAGCGACAGGTGCGCCGTCCAGCCGTTCGCGGCCATCTCGGCCGCGATGCCCGCCGAGAAGCCCAGCAGCGGCGCCGCGTACGGGAACGGCCCGTCCGGCGTGCGCGGCCGCTCCACCCACACGTCCCGCCACCCGTGCGGGCGCGGCCAGACCTTCTGGAAGGCCTCCTTCGCCGCGAACCGCGCCGCGTAGCTCGGGATGGGGTCCGCGAGCCGCGCGCAGTACTCCAGTTCCGCCGGAGCGAACAGGCGGTAGAACCGCTCACCCTCCCGCTCCAGCAGGCCCCGGATGCGCGCCGTCTCGATCAGGTCATGGCCGACAGCAACGATCATGCCCCCGAGTGTAGAGCGCCGCCGCCCCTCACGGGAGAACGGAACGGCCCGCCGCGCCCAGCTCCGGCGCGGCCTGCGTGCCGCCCAGAATCCCGAAATTCACGACGCGGCCCGACCCGTCCAGCCCGAACGCCACCGTCCACTCCACGCGCGGGCCACGCTCGAACGTCGCCGTCCGCAGGTAATACGTGACGCCGTCCTGCTCCTGCACGTCCTCCGACAGCAGCCGCGTCTCCCGGCCGTACGTCTTCACGCCCGACGCCCGGTACGCCCGGAACGCCGTGATGTCCCCGCCGAAGTTCGCGCGGGCCATCGGCAGGAACGCCGCCCACACCGGGTCGAGCTGCTGCGCGTAGAACCACGTCACCAGCTGCCGTCCACGCTTCAGTGCCGCGTCCCGGTCGAGCTTCACGCCCGGCTGCGCGGACGGTGAGGCCGGTGCGGACCGCGCGGGCGGCAGCGCGGGCACGCCCGCCGCCGCGAGCGCCGCACCGCCCGGCAGACCCGCCCACACCAGCCCCACGCCCAGCAGTCCCGTACCCAGCCACCTCAGGCAACCCGTTCCACGCATGACCCACCTCCATCCCGAGAGCGGCCGCACCCACCCAGTCCGGGCACGGGAACACTTCCCGCCGCCCGCCGCAGCGGCCTGTACACAGGTGTATCCATGTTCGCGCGAACTGGATGTGCAGGGTGTGGGGAGGCACCCAGAGCAGGGCAGACAGGGAAACACGGGGAGGGCCATGTCCAGGCCCTCCCCGCGTTTCCCTGCGGAAACCGGACGGTCCCGCCCGGTCATACGGTTTGGAGGCGGTGAAAGAGATGTCGGTGCTTTTCCCGGCATCCCTGGAATCGGATCAAAACCGTACTTTTTGGTGTTTGCTTCGCTCAGCTGAACTCCAGAAGTACAGCTCAAAACCGGATCAGCCGTTCGCGGCCCGGTACTCCTCACTCGCCAGCTGAATGCACGCCGCGACCACCTCCATCGCCTCGCGCACCTCCTCGACCGGCGGACGCGTCGGCGCGAGCCGGATGTTCCGGTCGTGCGGGTCCAGCCCACCAGGGTACGTCGCGCCCGCAGGCGTCAGGCTCACGCCCGCCTCGCCCGCGAGCTGCACCACGCGCCGCGCGACCGGCAGCGTCGTATCCAGGCTGATGAAGTACCCGCCCTTCGGCGTGCCCCACGTCGCCAGCTCCCCACCCCGCCCGAGCGCCGCGCTCAGCACCTCGTCCACCGCCGCGAACTTCGGCGCGATGATCTCCGCGTGCCGCGCCATCAGCCCCTCCACGCCGCCCGGGTAGCCCTCCAGGAAGCGCACGTGCCGCCACTGCTCCACCTTGTTCGGCCCGATGCTCTGCGCGTTCAGCCACGCCCCCACCGCCTTCACGTTCGCGGCACTCGACGCCACGAACCCCAGGCCCGCACCCGCGAACGTGATCTTGGACGTGCTCGCGAACACGAACGCCCGGTCCGGATGTCCCGCCTCCGCGCACAACGCCACGAAATTCACGGCCTCGTCCCGGTCCTGCGCGTACAGGTGATGCACGCGGTACGCGTCGTCCGCGAAGATCGTGAAGTCCGGCGCGGCCGCCTTCAGCGCCGCCAGACGACGCGCCTTCTGCACGCTGACGGTCTCGCCGCCCGGGTTGCTGTACGTCGGCACGAACAGCACGCCCTTCACGCGGTCACTGCCCGCCGCGAGCCGCTCCACGGCGTCCACGTCCGGCCCGTCCGCCTGCATCTCCACCGTCAGCAGCTCGAACCCCAGCGTCTGCAGCAGCAGGAAGTGACGGTCGTAGCCGGGCGTCGTCACGATCAGCTGCGGCCGCTGCGCCGCCCACGGCGACGTGCTGCCCGGCAGGCCCTTCAGCAGCGCCCACGTCAGCACGTGGCCCTGCACCTCCAGGCTCGCGTTGTTCCACACCAGCATCTGATCGGCCGTCACGTCCATCATCCGCCCGAACAGCTCCCGCGCTTCCGGCAGGCCCGCCACGCCGCCCGCCGAGTAATTGCGGATGTCCTGCCCGCCCGCCGTGAGCGTATCGTGCGGCCCGACCGCGTTCAGCAGGTCGTTGCTGAGATCGAAGTCCGCGTCGGACGGCTGACCGCGTTGCATGTTGAGCTTGAGTCCACGGGCCTTGAACGCCTCGTACCGGTCGCGTGCGCCTGTCATGCCGTCAGCGTAGCAGGGGCCACGCGACCCGCACCACAGATTGGATAGGGAAGACGCGCCCCGGCACCCCGTACCTCCCGCCCGCACCGGTCAAGAAAAATGCGCCCTTCCGGGCGCTCTTGATAAGAAAGATAGCGCGGTATGCACCGCACGTCAACTTATGCGTCCCTGTGGTCGTGGACTCCTGGGCACGACAGTGGTTCAATGAACCATGAACGAGCTTACGTGTCCGCATTGCGGCGCCGTCCGCATCGTCAAAAACGGCCATGCCCACACCGGCAAGCAGCGTTACCTGTGCCGTATCTGCAAGTACCAGTTCACGCTCGACCATACCCGACCCCCGATTTCGCCTGAAACCGTCGCTCTGGTCGACCGAATGTTATCCGAACGGATCTCCCATCGGGGGATCTGCCGGGTGGTCGGCGTCAGCCGCTCCTGGTTCCGCAGACACCT